>NZ_JBHXME010000007.1:0-153092 GCF_042721125.1 Streptomyces sp. NPDC058469 | reverse complement strand
CGCCCGGCACAACCCCATGACGATCTCGTCGAGGTCGATGCCGCGGGCGACCTTCCGCGTGACGCGACGCCGAGCGGCGTCAACTCCCGTACACGCGCCGGGCGATGTGCTCCGCGATCATGATCGTCGTCGCGTTGGTCACCGTCGACGGGACCTCGGGCATGATCGAGGCGTCGACCACGCGCAACCCCGTCAGACCGTGCACCGCCCCCGACTCTTCGACGACGGCCCACTCGTCCCAGGGCCCGCCCATGGGCGCGGTCGAGGTCGGATGGCCGTAGGTCGAGATTCCGGCCGCGATCGCCGCTTCCAGCTCGTCGTCGCCCACTGCCTCACCCGGAACGAGTTCGGCGGCCACCGCGCCCGCGAACGGCGGGGTGCTCGCCAGCCGGCGTACGAGCCGCACGCCCTCCAGCATGCGGCTGCGGTCCCTGGCCGTCGCGGGTAGTTGTCGCCGATCACCGGAGCGTCGTGGGGATCGCGGCCGGCCAGCCGCACCGAACCGCGTGACTCCGGCCGGGTCACGGCCGTGGCGAGGAGGATCGCCCTGCCGGTCGGGCCGAAGGAGCCGTCCGGGAGGTGGGTCGCGACGATGCTGAGGTCCAGCTCACCGGCCTGCGCCTCGGGCGAGGCGAGCCACAGATGCGCCGCGAAGGCCGACGTCAGGGTCTGGTGCTCGGGCGCGAGAGCGAACAGCGAGTGGAAGAAGGGGTGGTCCTGCAACCGGCGGCCGACCGGGAGATCGGCGACCACGTCGATACCGAGCGCCCGCAGATCCTCGGGCGGGCCGACGCCCGAGCGCAGCAGGATGGCCGGGCTGCCGTAACTCCCCGCGGAGAGCACCACTTCACCGGCCCGGAAGTCCGTCCCCGACGCGCTCACGGCACCCCGCGCCACCCCGTCCTCGACGATGACCTTGTCGATCGTGATGTCACTCAGCACCGTCAGGTTGGGGCGGCTGCGCACACCTGCGGTGTCAGGTACACCAGCGCGGAGTTCTGGCGCACCCCGTCGACGATGTTGACCGGGTAGCCGCCGGTGCCGTCCTGCCGGGCGCCGTTGAAGTCGTCGTTCCGCCGGAACCCCAGATCCGCCGCGCTGTCCACGAACGCCCGCAGCGAGGAGGTGAGTTCGTCGTACGTCCACTGCCGGATCGGGAAGGAACCGGTACGGCCGTGGTAACTGTCGTCCCCGGTGGGCGTGTTCTCCATGTCCCGGAACGTCGGGAGGACTTCGTCGCACGACCAGCCCTTGATCGGCCGCCGACGCGCCCGGCAGAACGTGCCGCTGCCCACCGTGATACGGCCTACCGCGTCGGCGTGAAGTACTTCTGGGAGTCCGTGGTCGCCGAAGCCACCACAACTGCCCTGGTGGGCAACGACATTCTGGTCGCGGCGGCCACCGCCATGTGGGAGATCCAGGACGGCATCACCGAGGCCATGGTCACCGGCTACACGACGCCGTGGCCCAACGGCTCCTCGTCGGCGACAAGGAACGCTCGGCGCTGGTGGAAGCACTCCTGGAGGGCAGGAGCATGGACGCCGACGCCGTGTGGTCCGCGGCGGAGGTGCTGCGCGTGCCGCGCGACGGGCCGTTCACCGTGGTCGCCGCCGAGGCACCCCGGATCGGCCGGCGGGCCCTGCCGGACATCGCGGTCCAACTGACCCGGCGTGGCATCCGGTCCGCCTGGCGACTGCGCCCCGATCTCCAACTGGGCATCGTGCACCTGCGCACCCCGCGCGATCTGCCCGACCTGGTCGAGGTGTTGCGGGACCACGCGGAGCGACGCGTGGGGGTGAGCCCCTCCTACGACGACCTCAACCGCACGGGCGACGCCCTGCGCTTCGCCAAGGTCGCGATGCGCGGCGGCAACGCGGAGAGCAGCGCCGTGACCGTCTTCGACGACTCACCGCTCGCGGTCGCCACAGCCGGTGCACCCGACGTCATGGCCCGCGTCGCCACCCAGGTCCTCGGCCCCATCGAGGCCCTGCCCGCCGACGAACGCGCCCTGCTGCTGGACACGTTGGACATCTGGTTCGAGTGCGGCGGATCCGCCGAGGAGGCCGCCAAGCAGCTCTACGTCCACCCCAACACCGTGCGCACCCGCCTGCGCCGTATCGCCGAACGCACCGGCCGCTCCCTGACCGACCCCCGCGGCATCACCGAACTCGCCCTGGCGCTACGCGCCGTACGCCAGACTCCGAGGCCCCCGACCTCGGAGTCCGCGAGCTGATCCCGCAACTGCCGGGACGCACGGGGTCGTTCTAGGCGGCGGTACCGCCCGCGTAGTCGCTCTTGAACGTGGTCTCGATGGTGGTGGCGACGGACTGGGCCACTCCCGTACCGGTGAGGATGATGCCCAACTCCCGGTTGTTGGAGAGGGAGTTGCTGCTGATGTTCATCGAACCCGCCTCCACCTCCTGGGTGGACAGGCCGTAGTCGGCGACCATGGCCTTGGCGTGGATGTAGAAGCCGTCGGGGTCGGAGTAGCCGACGACCGTGCCGCCGGCCGCTTTGATCGCGGACACCTCGCTGGAGTAGTCGGACGGGGTCTCCAGCACCACCCGTACGGTCACGCCCGCCTTCGCTCTGGCCACGATCGCGTTGACCACCGTGCTGTCGCTGAACTCCAGTTCCTCGACGTCCAGCGTCGTGGTGGCCGCGTTGATCACGGTGAGCAGCCGGCTGCGGGAGTCGGTGGGGGACCAGAGCAGATGGTCGCCGTCGGTCGGGGTGATCGAGGTGCCGGCGTAGTCCGCGTCGAAGACCTTCTCGATCGCGGCGACATCACGGGTGTCGTCGGTGAAGACACCGTAGTCGCGGCCGGTCGCGTAGTACTGCGCGGTCAGATTGCCGGTCAGGACAAGCGACTTGGTGGCGTCCACCGTGATCGTCTTCTGGTGGGTGTAGACGAAACTGGACGGTGACCACACCACGCCGACGCCCGCGTTCGTCAGGGCCGTGTACGCCGAGCTGTTGGCGGACTGGTGCGCGCGGTCCAGGACCACGCGCACGGTGACGCCCTTCTTCTCCAGGGCTATCAGGTCGTTGACGGCCGTGGTGTCCTCCAGCTCGTACATCGTCATGTCGAGCGAGGAGGTGGCCGAGTTGATGAAGTCGTAGATGGCCGGCTCGCTGCTGGTCTGCGAGAAGGCGAAGGCGGTGTAGGTCGCGGCGTTGGCGGGGACGGCCGTGACGAAGAGGGTGGCGCCGGCTGCCAGCGCGACACCCGCGCGGCCGAGGAACGTCCTCAACATGTGTGACTCCTAGTCGAGTTGATGCCCACGTGGGGGGTGGCGGGCAGGTGCATGACACCACGCGCGTAGAACGCGGTGGAAGAGAAGCTCGGTGAACTCGGGATTACCTGCCGTGAGTACGGCCGGACAAAGGGGACTTCGGGCAGGTGGGGGGCGGTTCATGGGGTCCCCGCGAGTTCGCAAAAACTTCGTAGTAGGCGGATCGGGCGATCGAGAGCACATCGCCCTCTTCGGGTGCCGTGCGTCGGCAGCGCCCCAAAGGGGCGCGGGGCTGTATCGATATGCGGCTCCGCCGCGCGGGCGCGACCAGCCACGACGGCGCGGCACTGGAACGACGGCATATCGGGGCACTCCGTGCGGAGCGCTTAGGCTGCGCCCCGACACCCGCATCGACCACAGGAGCGCCCCCGTGTCCAACCCTCCGTACCCCGACACCCACCGCCCCGACGAGAAACCCGCCCCCCACCCGCTGCTCGCCCCCGTACTCGGCCTCCTCGGCCACTGGCACGGCCGGGGCGAGGGCGAATACCCCACGCTCGACGGGGACTTCGCGTACGCGCAGGACGTGACCTTCAGCCACGACGGCCGCCCCTTCCTGCACTACGAGGCCCGCGCCTGGATCCTCGACGCCGACGGCACACCGCTGCGTCCGGCGGCCCGCGAGAGCGGCTGGTGGCGACTGCAGCTCGACGGCCGGGTGGAGGCACTGATCACCCAGCCCACCGGCATCGCGGAGATCCTCGTCGGCCGCGCCACCGACGGCACGGTCGAACTCGCCACCCACGAGGTCGCCCTCGCCCCCACCGCCAAGAAGGTCACGGCCAGCAGCCGTCGGTACACGCTGACCGACGACTCCACGCTCACGTTCGACCACGAGTTGGAGGCCGTGGGACAGCCGCTGCAACACCATCTCTCGGCGCGGCTGCGGCGCAGGGACTGAAATGGAGTGATCAGAAAGCCTGTTCACGGCGTTGCTTTCCGAATATCCGATCGTTGATCTCCTTATGCAGTGAGCGGTGCCCGAGCGGCATGGAGGCATGGATCGACAGTGGTGCCCGGCGGCCTCCCGTGGGCAGGCGAACGGAGAGCCCTGTGCGCATGACCGACCTTCAGCGGTGCGAGATCCGGCCCGGACGACTCGTCGAGTGGACGCTTCACCCGGCGGCCGTAGGAGCGGCGCGGGCGCTCCCGGACGACGCGCGGCCACCGGCGTACGTGCAGGAGTCCCACATCCGTACGGCGCGCTCGGTGCGCGAGGACGGGCTGTTCGTGCCGACCTGGCTCGGTACCGCCTTCGACATGCCGGGGCGGATCGAACTCGACGTCCTCCAGGGCGCGTTGCGCGCCTGGATGCTCCGGCACGAGACGCTGCGCAGCGGCTTTAGGTGGGCCGGTGACGAGATGCGGCGCTTCACCCTGGACGCCGACGCCGTGGCCCTGCACCGCGAGGACGTGGGGGAGTTCGCGGACGCGGGGACGCTGACCCGGTACATGCAGGACCGTTTCGATGTGACGGCGGACGCGCTCACCTGGCCGAACTTCCTCTTCGCGGCGGTCGTCCGCGACGACGGCACGAGCGTCTACCTGGCGTTCGACCACAGCAACGTCGACGCCTACTCGCTCCATCGCATCGCGGGGGAGGTCCACGAGCTGTACGCGGCCGGCCTCGTCGGCAAGTCGGTCGAGTCGGCGCCCGTCGCCAGTTACATCGACTTCTGCGCGGGCGAGCGCACGGACGCCGACCAGATCGACGACACGCACACCGTCGTGTCCCGCTGGCGCGAGTTCATCGCCCGCTGCGACGGCAAGCTGCCGAACTTCCCCGTCGACCTCGGCCTCGACCCCGAAGGGCCGCTGCCCACCCAGAAGTTCCTCCAGGAGATGCTCGTCGACGACACGGACGCGGCGGCCTTCGAGGCGTACTGCCGCCCCTACGGCGGAAGCCTCGTCGGCATCCTGGCGGCCGTCGCCCTCGCCGCCCGCGAGATCAGCGGCCTCGACGTGTACCGCACCGTCGTCCCCTTCCACACCCGGGCCAAGTCCCGCTGGGCCGACTCGGTCGGCTGGTACGTGGGCGGCGCCCCGATCGAGATCCCCGTCCAGCACGCCACCGACTTCGACCACGCCCTGCGCATGGTCCGTGCCACCCTCCGCGAGAACCGCCCGCTGGCCCGTATGCCCATCGCCCGCGTCCTGCGCCTGCTGGGCGCCGACTTCAGGCCCACGTCCCCCGACCTGTACTCGATCGTCTCCTACGTCGACTCGCGCGCCCTGCCCGGTTCGGAGCGCTGGCAGGAGCTGAAGGCGTACGGGCTGATCCGGGTGTCGTACGGCGACCAGGTGTGCGCGTGGGTGACCCGGGTCCACGAGGGCCTGCAGTTCGCGTGCCGTATCCCGGACAACGTGATCGCGGACAAGAACATGCGGCTGTGCATGGAGCTGGTGCGGGAGCGGCTCGTCGCGGTGGCCCGGGAGTCCTTGTCGGCGGCGGTCGGTCCCGCCTCGTAGCGATCGGTCCCGTCTCGTGGCGGGCGGGGCGCGCGGCACCTCACCCGCACCGTCCGGCACCTCACCCGCACCTCACGCGTACCTTCCGGTACCTCACCCGTACCTTCCGGCACCCGCGCCCCGCGGATCCGATCAAGCATTTGCTGCAGCACCGTTGACCGTACGGACGGACGGCACCTACGTTTCCTGGAGGTGAAAGCGCTTGCCACGCCTCACCATCCGTCCAGCGTGGCCCGGTGGGCCGCGTCCCCGAACCCTGTCATTCGCCCGCCCGACGGAGAGATCCCAGCGATGACGCGCACATCGCGGTCTTCCTCCCGGTGGCTCCCCCCACCCGCAATGACCGACGACCGTCGACGGTGATGCACGGGCCCCCGGCCGGCCCTCCCGCACGCCCATGCCGGTGAGGGCGTCCGCCCCTGACCTCCGACATCGATGTCGAAGCCATGCCCAGGAGGCCTCGCCATGACACGACCGAGCATCCGCCGGAGACGAGGCACTCTCGGCACCGTCGCAGGCACCGTGCTCGCCCTGCTCCTCGCCGGCCTCACCGGCTGCGCGGACGGCCAGAGCACGGAAGCGGGCGGGAAGATCAGCCTCACCTTCGCCTGGTGGGGCAACGACGACCGCGCTCAACGCACCAACGACGCTGTGGCCCTCTTCGAGAAACGCCACCCGAACATCACGGTCCGCACCTCCTTCGCCGGCTACCCGGCGTACGTGCAGAAGCTCGCCACCCAGGCGGCGGGCGGCGATCTGCCCGACGTGGCCCAGCTCGACTACCGGCAGATATCCCAGTACGCGGGCAGCGGCACCCTCCTGGACCTCGGCCCCTACCTCAAGAACGGCACGCTGCAGACAGCCGACTTCGACAAGACACTCACCCGCACCGGCGTCTACGACGGCAAGCAGTACGCCCTCCCGATGGGCAAGGGAACGACCGGCGTGGTCTATGACGCCGCCGTCTTCAAGAAGGCCGGAGTCGCGACGCCCCGGCCCGGCTGGACCTGGGACGACTGGGCCGAGGCGGGCAAAAAGATCAGCGCGCTCGGCATGAAGGGCCCCAACGGGCATGCCTACACCGGCCTCTCCGACCTCGGCGTGAACGAGGACGCCTTCGAGACCTGGCTGCGCGGCAGGGGCAAGGACCTCTACGCCTCCGAGCACCGACTCGGCTTCACCGCCGACGACTTGACCGCCTTCTGGACCTTCACCGACAAGCTGCGCCGCGCGGGCATCGTCTCGCAGGCCAGGGACACCGCCCAGGTCGGCGGCGCCGTCGAGGACACCCCGATGGGACGCGGCATCGCGGCGACCGACTTCAACTGGGACGCCCCCTTCCTCGGCTACCCGCCCCTGCTCGGCGACCAGGTCCACTTCGCGCCCGTCCCCACGACCGACGGCACGGTGGGCCAGTACTTCAAGCCGACCATGCTCATCGGCGCGGGCGCGGGGACCCAACACCCCAAGGAGGCGGCCGAGTTGATCGACTTCCTGCTCAACGACCCCGCCGCGGGCAAGATCCTCGGCGTCACCCGCTCCACACCCCCCAACGAGAAGATCGCCGAGGAGATGGGAAAGGGCCTCACCGGCCCGGAGAAAGAGGTCTACGACTACGGCCGCGAGATCGCCGCCCACGGCACATCGGCCCCACCCCTGGCACCACCCCGCGGCGACGTCGTCCTCCAGGTCTCCTTCACCCGCGACTACCAGCGCGTCTCGTACGGCATGGAGAGCCCGCGAGGCGCCGCCGAGGAGTACGTCGCCGAGGCGAAGCGGGAGCTGCGATGACCACCACAGCGACCCCGCCGCCCCGCACCGCACGTGCCACCGCGACACCACAGGTGAGCCGGAAGCGGGGTCAACGCAGCGGCCCCGCCTACGTCTTCCTCTCGCCATGGATCCTCGGAGTCGTCCTCCTGACGCTCGCGCCCATGGCCGTGTCCCTGTATCTGTCGTTCACCGACTACAACCTCTTCGACCCGCCCAAGTGGGTCGGACTGCGCAACTACAGCGACATGTTCACCGCGGACCCGAGGTACTGGCGCTCGGTGGGCACCACGCTCCTGTACGTAGTGGTCGCGGTCCCCCTCAAACTCGCCCTCGCCCTGGGCGTCGCACTGCTGCTCGGCAACACGCGCAAGGTCAGGGGTTTCTACCGCTCGGCCTTCTACGCACCTTCGCTGCTCGGCGCGAGCATGGCGGTCGCGCTGGTGTGGCGGGCGCTCTACAACGACGGCGGCACCGTCGACGAACTGCTGTCCTCCATCGGCATCCACACCGGCGGCTGGGTCTCCGACCCGCACCTCGCGGTGTTCGTCGTCGCGCTGCTCTCCGCCTGGCAGTTCGGCGCCCCGATGGTCATCTGCCTCGCCGGACTGCAGCAGATCCCGGCCGACCTGTACGAGGCCGCCGCACTCGACGGCGCCGGACGGTGGCGACGGTTCGTGTCCGTGACACTGCCCATGCTGTCCCCGGTGGTCTTCTTCAACCTCGTCCTGGAGACCATCCAGTCCTTCCAGGTCTTCACCCCCGCCTTCGCGATCAGCGGCGGCAGCGGCGGACCCGCCGACTCGACCGAGTTCTACACGCTCTACCTCTACGAACGGGGCTTCACCGCCTCGCACATGGGCTACGCCTCCGCCATGGCCTGGGTCCTGCTCCTGGCCATCGGCGCGGTCACGCTCGTCCTCTTCAGGACCTCGCGCTCCTGGGTCTTCTACGCCAACGAGGGGGCCTGATGGCCACGACCGCGCCGGACTTCAAGAGTGCCGCCGGCCTCAAGACCGACGCCGGCCGCACGCGCGCCGCGGCGATCGCGAAACACCTCGGACTGCTGGCCGTACTCCTCGTGCTGCTCTACCCGTTGGCGTGGCTGCTCGCCACCTCGCTGAAGCCGGCCAACGAGGTCCTCACCAGCCTCAAGCTGCTGCCGAACCACATCGAGTGGTCGAACTACACCACCGCCCTCGACGGAATCAGCGGCGTCTCGATATCCCGCCTTCTCCTCAACTCCCTGCTGATCAGCGTCGGTTCGGTCGTCGGGAACGTCGTGTCCTGCTCCCTCGCCGCCTACGCCTTCGCCCGGTTGCGCTTCCGGATGCGGGGCCCGATGTTCGGCTTCATGATCGCCACGATGATGCTGCCGCACCACGCCGTGCTGATCCCGCAGTACATCATCTTCAACAAACTCGGCATGGTGGACACCTATTGGCCGCTGATCCTGCCCAAGTTCCTTGCCACGGAGGCCTTTTTCGTCTTCCTCATCGTCCAGTTCATGCGCGGCCTGCCCCGCGAACTCGACGAGGCCGCCCGCATCGACGGCTGCGGACCGTTCCGTATCTTCTGGTCGGTCGTCCTCCCGCTGACCCGCCCGGCACTGATCACCACCGCGATCTTCACCTTCATCTGGAGCTGGAACGACTTCTTCACCCAGCTGATCTACCTCTTCGACCCGGAGAAGTTCACGATCACCCTGGCCCTGCGCAACTTCGTCGACCAGTCCAGCACGTCCGCCTACGGCCCGATGTTCGCGATGTCGGTGATCTCGATCGTGCCCATCGTGCTGTTCTTCTTCGCCTTCCAGCGCTACCTGGTGCAGGGCATGGCGACCTCCGGCCTGAAGGGTTGAGCCCATGAGTTCCTCCGTGCCCCAACGCCGGGAACCGGGCGAGCTGTTCGGCCCGCGCTTCACCCTCTTCGCCGACATGCTCGCCGTCGGCCTGGCCACGGCGGTCGCCTCCCTCCCCCTGATCACCGCTCCTACGGCGTTCGCGGCGGCCTGCGCCGTCCTGCGACGGTCGATCCGCGAGGACCGACCGGTGACTGTGGGGGAGTACGTCGCCGGGTTCCGCGCGCACGGTCTTCGCCGTTCCCTGCTGGCGGGCGTGATCGTCTTCGGCGCCGTGACCTTGGTCGTCCTCGACCTCGCCCTCGCGAGGGCAGGTCTCCCGGGCGCCCGTCCGATGTCATGGGCACTGACCGCTCTCGCGGTAGCGGGACTCGTCCTCGCCCTGCGCGCCGCCGCCGATCCGGAGGCGGCGCGCGGTTGGCGTCCGGCCCTGAACCGGGCCGCGACACGCTCCGTCGCGGACCCGACGGGCTGCGCCCTGATTGCGGCGGCGGTCGGACTGTGCGTCGCCTTCCTGTGGATGCTGCCACTGCTGGCCCTGCTCCTGCCCGGGCCACTGGCCTTCGCGATCACGGCAGTTGAACTGCGCGGAGAGCCTCCGTCCGACACGGAAGCAGAAACCGGACCTCCTTTGCGCAGGCATGGGTGAGGCGGCCAGTTGGGTCAGCCCCGGGCCACCGCGATGGACCCCGCGAGCCGCTCTCCCGCCTCGTAGACCATGTACGGGACGCCGCCATCGGTGCCGAAGGAAGGTGACGCGGAGCGGCCGTTCTCCGGGGCCGCGCTGCGTGAGTTGTAGAAGACGCCGAGGTGGTTGCGCTTGCTGAAGTCGTTGCCGACCTCGGTGATCATGATGTCGCCGCCGCTCTCCTTGTCCTTGTTGTAGACGACGTAGGTGCTGTTGTTGCGGTTGAGAAGGTGCGGGCCCCCGATGTTGACGGCGCCGACGTCGCTGTGCCGGACCAACGGCTGCTGGTCGTAGGTCCAGGTGCGGCCGTCGGCGGACCAACCCCAGTGGATGTCACGGTGGTTGGTGGTGTTGTTGAGCATGAAGACCATCACGTAGCGGGCGCCGCGTGAGGGCAGGTCCTGACGGAAGACCCGGGCGTACGACGTCTCCGTGGTGCCCGCCGGGAGCATGGACGCCGACAGCACGACCTTGTCGTACGTGAAGTGGATGCCGTCGGCCGAGCGGGCGAGGCGGGTCGTGGTGTTCTCGCCGTGGAAGTACAGCCAGAACTCTTTGGCGTCCGCGTTCCACAGCACGTGGGGCGAGGAGACGTGGCTGACGGAGTAGTACGGGGACCACTTGTTGGAGACGATCGGGTTCGACGGGTACTCCGTGAACGGGCCTTCGAGCGAGTTGCCGTAGGCCAGGCAGATCCCACCGGGCGCGTCGTGCGGCGCGTAGTACAGGTAGTAGCGGCCGAGGGGGGAGGCCAGCTTGTCGTAGACGCCTCTGATGGTGGGGAAGATGATCTCGCCGGTGGGGTTGTACTTCAGCTGAGACGGCGTCAGAAGGGTGCGGGCGTAGGTGTAGTCGGGAAATCCGCCGGGCGCCGCGGCCGCGGTCTGGGCGCCCAGGGACGTCCCGACGGCGAGGGCGGCTCCGGTGGCGGCGGTGGCGCGCAGGAAGAGACGCCGGTCGAGGTGTTGCTCGTGCATGGCGGGCTCCAGTTCCGGAAGGTGTGCGGCTCAGAGGTAGGTGGCGGCGGTGACGCACAGGCCGCCGAGGGCGACCGCCCAGACGTACGGCAGGGTGCGCACCATGACCTGTTGGGGAGTGACGCCCGCGTACTGGGCGCTCCACACGGTCTGGGTGCTGGTGGGGTCGGCGACGCCGAAGACCTGGTTGTACGAGGTGGCCATGCCGAGGACGGCGACCGCGGGGTAGATGCCGGTGGCGATGAGGACGCCGGCGATGCCCGCGCCGAGCCCGAACACGTTGAGGGGGCCGCGGTAGAGGCACAGCGGGACGAGCAGCGTGAAGACGAGGACGAACACCACGGGGTTGTGCGGGCTGACGGCCTTGACGAGTGGTTCGAGCGCGTCGACGGCGCCGGGCAGTTTTACGGCCGCCAGCAAGATGCCGATGGCGATGAACAGGGCGATCGGCGGGGCGGCCACCTCGAAGCCGCCGTACAGGGTGCGCAGCAGCCGCTTGTTCATCTCGCCGGGCCGGGTCGTGGTGACCAGCGCGTACAGGACGCCCGCCAACAGCGAGGGAATGATGGCGAGTTCGAAGCCCAGGGCGAGAACGAGCGGGACGGCGGGGGCGAGCAGCGCGTACCAGGGTGCGTCGCCCAGCTGCTGTCGTCGTGAACGAGGCTTGGCGTCAACGGACTTGAGCGACCAGGCGTGCTCGGTGCCACGCCGTCGTGTCTCGATGAGGACGAACGCGAGGGCGGCGGCCAGGGCGAACGGGAAGAGCTTCTCCATGAAGCCGCGCACGGTCGGGATCGGCAGATCCAGCGCGGTGGAGAAGAACTGCCACAGCGGCAGCTCGAAGGGGATACCCACGGCGATGCCCATCAGCACCGTGCCCGCGGCGGTCACCTTGGGCACGCCGACGGCGATCATGGCGGGGATGCCGATGATGCCGGCGAGCATGGCGGCGGGCGCCGAGCCGGTCACCGTACCGACGAGTGCGGACACGGCGAGGACGCCGAGGGCCACCACGGTCGGGCGGTCACCGCCGAACTCGACGATCTTGCGGACGAGGGTGCCCGCGATGCCGGTCTCGTCGAGGAGCTTGCCCAGCCAGGACCCCAGAATGATCGCGATCATGGTGGCGGCCAGAGCGGGCGCGCCCTCCTGGAGAACGGTGTCCAGGACGCTGTTCTTGCCGGTGAACGGTGCCCCGGCGAGGAAGGCGATGACGACCGCGAGCAGGGCCAGCGCGAAGGCGGTGGGCAGTCTGCGGGTGAGCATCAGGGCGACGCCGGCCGCCATGACGAGAAGGATGACGACACCCATGGGTCAGTTCTCTCTTCCTGGCGGGGTGAGCGCAGCGCGCAGCGCGGCGGTGAGGAGCAGGGGGCTGCGGCCGAGTCCGCAGACGGTTCGGGCATAGGCGTGCGCGGCGACTTCCTCCGCACCGGCGACATGGCCGGCCAGGCGGTGGCGTCCGAGGCGCAGCACGGTGTGGTCGAGCGCCTGCTTGAGGGCGGCCTTCGCGGGGCCGTGGTGGAGGTGGGCGTGCACGGCCTCGTGGGCCAGCGCGGCGGCGCGCACCGAACCCGGCGGGTACCAGGCCCGCCAGCCGCGGGCGTCGACCAACTCCTCGGCGAGCGCGAGCGTGTCGGTGTAGAGCTCGACCGTCGGGGGCCGTGACGTGTAGCGGGCGAGCAGCATCCGCTCCAGCCCGTCGTCCCGCTCGACCACGCGTGCGGTGGACGCAACGGGGGCGAGCCGGGATCCGAACTCGTCGGCCCTGCGGGCCCATTGACGCAGCAGCTCGCGGTCCCGGCCCTCGTGGGTGGGCGTGGCGGCCAGCAGCCGTACGCCCCATTCGACATCGTCGACGGACGCTGGATCCATCAACGCACGCCCCTGGACGGCGAGTTCACCCATTCTGGCTGTCATGACCGCACCTCCAGGACCGCGACCACGGGCTCGTCGGCCGCGCGGGCCCGCAACTCGCTCCGGGCCAGCGCCAGTAGAGGCTGGGGATCGAGGATGCCGGACAGGTCGGCGATGCGGGAGCCGAGCAGCAGCCGCAGGGCGGGAGCGCGTACCCCGCCGTCGCCGTACGAGGTGGACTCGCCCACCAGCCGGGCGAGCACCTCCGGGGCGGCGGCCACGGTGGTGGTCTCCACGCGGGCGTCGGTGGCGTGGTGGCGTACGACGCCGTCCACGTCGACGATCCGGACGGGGCGGCGGGTCGGCCGCAGGCGGCGGTGCGTCTGGGTGCCGTAGACGGTGTGCGAGGCGGTGCCCGCGAGGACGTGGACCGCCGCGGGGTCGGTCTTGAGGCTGGCCGCCGCGGCACGGAGCCGCTCGGTGTCGTCGGCGCGGTGGGACCGGTCCTGGGTGCGCAGTTCGGTGGCGCCGGTCGCGACCGCGCGCACGGTGTTGGTCTGCGGGTCGACGGTGACCTCGACCTCGACGCCTTCGGCAGCCGCGCCCTGGGCGACGACCGCCCGCTCCGCCTCGGCCCGGACGGCGAGGATCTGTTCCTGCGTGGCGCCGGGCACGATCCGCTCGACCTGTTCCCGTACGAGTGCGAGGGCGACGCCGATGGGGCTGATGACCTCGTTGTGGCGGGCGATCCGTCCCTCCATCCCGCTGGTGTGGGCCAGGTGCGGGGTGACGGACGCGGCACCGCCGCCCCCGCCGACGAGGACCGCCGTGTCCTTGTCGAGGCGGTAGTCGCGGACCATGGCGTCCACCACCGTCTTCACCTGGGCGACACCCGCGTCGAGGATCCGTGTCGCCGCGGTCGCGACGTCGGTGCCGAGATGCGCGGCCAGCGGCGCGATCGCGGCCCGCGCGCTCTCGGGATCGCAGCGGGCGAAGTCGCCCTCGGGGACGCGGCCGAGGGCATTGGCGGCGCAGGTCATGGTGACGGCGAACCGCCCGCCCGCCGCGTCGATCACGGCGTAGTCGGCGGGGTCGCCGTCCATCGGCCGGACGGTGTCCACCTTGGCGTCGCGCAACTGCTCCGGGGAGGCGAAGCAGGCGTACGGCAGCCCCGCGATGTGCGCGCTGCGCGGCCCCACACCCGTCACCCGGCCACCGCCGATCCGCACCATGGAACCGCCGCCGACGCCGACCGTGCGCACGTCGAGCGCGCTCAGATACGAGGTCTTGCCGAGGATGGTGGCGTGCCGGACGGCGACCTTGCCGCGGCGTACGACGCTGATGTCGGTCGAAGTGCCTCCGGTCTCCAGGAACACGCCCTCGCTCACCCGCTCCTGCATCAGAGCGCCCGCGACTCCGGCGGCCGGTCCCGACAGGACCGTCAGGAGCGGTCGGCGGCGCATCTCGTCGAGCGCCATCACGCCGCCGTCGCAGCGCATCACCATCAGTGGCGCGGTCACGCCCGCCTTGGTGATGGAGGCGTCGACCAGGTCGGCGGTGGCCAGCATGCGGGGCAGGATCGCCGCGTTGACCACGGCGGTACGGGTGCGCTTGTGCAGTCCGTACAGCGAGGTGATCTCGTGCGCCGCGGTCATCGGCAGCCCGTACGGCCGTGCCGCGTCCAGGACCGCCTGCTCGCCCTCGGGGCGGTCGACGCTGAACGGCTGGCTGGCGACGAGGACTTGAGCGCCTTCGCCCTTCACCTCTTCGACGGCGCGGCGGACGGCTGCCGTGTCCTCGGGGTCGGTGACATGCGCGTAGGCCAGCGGAAGCCTTTTGCCGGGGGCGAGTTCGAGCTTGCCGAACGCGGCGAGGCGGCGGGTCAGCACCGCTGAGGGGCCGCTCCCGATGCCGATCAGGCCGACGGTCGCCACATCGCCCTCCAGAAGGGCGTTGGTCGCCTGGGTCGTGCCGTGCGCCAGGAAGGTGATGTCGGCCGGGGCGCTGCCGGTCTGCTCCAGCAGCCGGTCGAGCGCCTCGACGATGCCGTGTGCGACGCCGTCCTCGTGATGGTGGCTGGTGGGGACCTTGACCTGCCCCAGGAGTTCGAGGGTCGTGGCGTCCACGGCCACGGCGTCGGTGAAGGTTCCGCCCACGTCGATGCCGACGCGGATACGGGGTGTGTTCATGTCCTGGCACCTCCTTGTGCTGGATCGGTTCGCGCCGGCGGTCACCGGGCGGGGCGCGTGGAGCCGCCCCGCCCGAACTCCCGCCCGTGCGTGGGTAGTTCAGTAGCCGCGTACGTCCGGCCAGTGGCGTTGCACTCCGTCGCGGTCGAGCAGCCGCGCGAACTCCTCGAACCGCTTGTCCTCGGCCTGTACTTGGTGCGGTTCGACGTCCTCGGCGACGCAGTGCGCGGCCAGAGCGCCGGCGACTTCGCCGACGTTCCACTCCACCGGGTGGAGCCGGTAACAGCCGTTGGTGATGTGCGTGGTGCCGATGTTCTTGCCGGCCGGCAGCAGGTTGCGCACCCGGCGCGGCACGAGTGCGCCGAGCGGGATCTCGAACGGCACCGACCCGATGTCGATATAGCCGTCCCCGCCGGTCGAGGGATGCAGGTCGATGCGGTAGCTGCCGACACCCACCGAGTCGCGGTACCGCGTGCCGCCGTAGGGGCCGACGAGATCGATCGCCACGTCGTGCTCGGTGACCGTGGTGACCGCCTTGATACGGCGGGACTCGCGGACGTACGCCGCCTTGGCCAGTCCGTCCGCCGTGCCGGTCACGTCCGGGCGGATCCGCAGGCCCGGGAAGCCGGTGCCGCCGTCCGTGCGCGGCGCCTCGGTCTGCAGCCAGTGCAGCACCGACAGCGACAACTGCCGTGCCTCGCGCAGCGCTTCGGCCTCCTGGCCGATGTATGGCTTGAGCCAGTAGTCGTTGAGCGGCCAGTTGACGAGCGTGATGTCGGAGTCGAAGGCGCCCGGCGCGTGCAGCTTGCGGGCGAGGATGCGGCGGAAACCCCACAGTTCCTTGTCGCCGGCATCGGCGCTCTGGTCGGCCGAGACGCCGAGCGGATCGAGATCCGGATTCGGTACGAAGGTCCGCGGCACCGGCTCCAGCGTGCGCGGGTCGGGCGCCTCGAAACCGAGCAACGGGCCCGGCCAGAACGAGGGTTGGTAGGTGCGCCAGAAGCCGTAGTCCCGCGGGCGGTCGATCGTGTGGTCCTCGCCCTCGTGGTGGGAGAGCGCGAAACAGACCGTGATGCCCTGCTGGTTGAGAGGCTGCGCCTCGTCCGGAGCGTGCGGCTCGTCGAACTCGGCGCGCGCCTCCGCCCCGTTCGCGTGCTCGACGTCCGCGAGGTGGAGGAGTTCGCCCGTCTCGGTGGCGTCCAGGACGTAACGCGCGGTGAGGGTGCGATGCGTCCCCTCGCGCAGGTCCTCCAGCGTCACCGACCGTACGACATCGTTGTCCGACTCGGCGGAAACCGGCCGGTGTTCGGTGAGTACGGTCAGTCGTCCCGCTGCCCGGTGGGGCGCGAGCATGCCCTCAAGGACGGCGAGGGAGACCCTCGGCTCGTGGCAGAGCTTGCTGACACGGCCCGCTCCCGGGTTGAGGTCGGTGAGTGCCGAGGCCTCGGCCCGCAGCGGGTACCAGTGGCGGTAGTAGTCCCGGATCTCCTCGCGCAGCCGCCGGTACGAGGCGGTCGTGCCGAACCGCTCGACCCACGGGTGCTCGTCGGGTGGTACGGCCTGGCTGGTCAGCTGGCCGCCGATCCAGTCCGTCTCCTCGGTGAGCACGACGGTGCGTCCTGCCCGGCAGGCGGCGAGTGCGGCGGCAACGCCACCGAGGCTGCCGCCCACGACGAGGATGTCGGCTTCGGGTATCACGCTTCTCCTTGCTGCTGGTTCGCGTTCGGTGGGGGACAGGGGTCTGCCGGGACCGTGGTCAGGAACGGGGATGCGGTGGTCCGGTCGTCAGGCCCGGGCGGAAGACACAGCTGACGAGTGGCTCCCGTGCCTCCTCGCCCGCGACGAGTGCGGCCAGCAGGCGCACCGCTGCGGCGCCCAACTGCGGCCGGGGGATGTCGAATCCGGTCGGTTCGGGCTCACCCGCCAGATCGGCGGGCGGGCTGCCGAGCAGGGCGAGCGACACCTCTGCGGGGCAGTCGAGACCCGCCTCGCGTACGGCGGAGAGCAAGCCTCGCCAGGCAGCGCCGGTGTCGGTCTCCTCCGCGACGAAGGCCGTCACCCCTTCGCCGACCCAGGCCCGCAGCCGTTCGGGCGTGAGGTCCCGCTGCGGATCCGCGGACCGGAAGACGGTCGTGGGCCCGGAGGACAGACCCGCCGCCTCCAGCCCTTCCAGGAAGCCGAGTTGACGGTCCGCCGAGGCGGGCGCGTCGTCGTCCTCGCGGACGAGGACGATCCGCTGATGCCCCAACTCGGCCAGACTGCCCACGACTTCACGCGTGGCCTCGACATAGTCCGCGCCCACCCATGCCACGCCCTCCAACTCCTCGCGGCGGCCCAGGTGGACGACCGGGAAGCCGTCCTCGACCAGCCGTTTGAGCTCCGCCCGGGGTGTGTGCCGACCGAGGAAGAGACAGCCGTCGGCGAGCCGGACCCGGCTCAGGGCGTCGGGACCCGCGGCCCCCGCGCCGCCGGTGCTCGACCCGGTGAACAGCACCAGGTCGTAGCCGAGCGCCGCCGCCTCGCGCTCCACACCGACCAGGAAGGGGTAGTACGAGTGCTGCACATCGGTCGGGAAGGTGGCGGTGAAGCTGAAGACTCCGAGGAGGTTGTTGCGGGCGGCGGCCAGGCGCCGGGCGGCCGGGTCGGGAACGTAGCCGAGGCTGCGGGCCGCCTCCAGGACGCGACGGCGGGTCTCCTCGGAGATGACGCGTCCCTTGGCGTCGGGCTTCGGGGAGAGCACCAGCGACACGGTCGCCTGGGACACTCCCGCCAGCCGAGCCACCTCGGCCTGGCGGGGCCGTGAGGTACGTCCGGCGGGAGCGGGCGTACGGCCGGGCCGCTTCCTGGGTTCCACGGGGCTTCATTCCTCCGGGGCAGATCGTTAATGCGTATTAGGTAATGCGCATTAACGAGAGACTGTGCGCTTCTCCACCCCGTGGGTCAAGCCTTGGGACAGAAGTTTCCGTGCGGTCGGCATGGCGTGGCGAGATCCCGTCGGACCCTGTCACCGAACCCTCTGGTTGCCTTCCGTCACCCCTTCTACGGTCGAGGGAGAGGCCGGCGAACGGCCGGCACCCCCTCCCACGGAAGACGCCACATGCACGTCCACGTCCAGATCGTCCTGTTCGACGGCTTCGACCCGCTCGATGTCGTCGCTCCCTACGAGGTCCTGTACGCCGGTGGTGCCGCGTCCGGTGGCGCGGTCACGGTGGAACTGGTCTCGGCCGAAGGCCCCCGGGACGTCGTCAGCGGTACCGGTGGCCTGATGCTGCGGGCCACCGGAACACTCGACCCGGCCCGCTCCGGGCTCGTTCTCGTGCCGGGGGCCTCCGGCCGGGTCGGGGAGCCGGGCGAGGTGCCCGACACCGATGCCGACAGCGAACCGGTGTGGCGGCAGGACGAGTTCATCCCCGTCCTGCTCGGACGCACTCTGAGCACCGAACTCCCCGGTCTGCTCAAGGCCGCCATGGACAACCCGCGGATCACCGTGGCCGCGGTGTGCGGCGGCTCGCTGGTCCTGGCCATGGCCGGACTCATCGAGGGACGCAACGCCACCACCCACCACCTGGGCCTGGACATGCTCGAAGCAACGGGCGTGTATGCCGTTCACGCCCGTGTCGTCGACGACGGCGACTTGGTCACCGGCGCCGGCGTCACCTCCGGCCTCGACCTCGGCCTGTACCTCCTGGAGCGCGAGATCGGTCCGCAGATCGCCCACGCCGTAGAGGAACTGTTCGCACACGAACGCCGCGGCACCACCTGGCGGGCCCACGGTCCGGCCCCCGCCGCCGTGTGACACCCGGTCCACATCCGCACCGAGTCCGCCGCCCACTGCTCGCCGCCGTCGTAAGGAAGAACCACCCATGCCCATTGAAGGCGTCTGGGACCTGACCATCGCCACGCCCGTCGGCCGTATCAAACCCGTCGTCGAACTGAGCCGGGAGGGCGACGAGTTCACCGGAGTCGCTCACGGCGCGGGCGAGGAGGTCCCCCTTCGGGACGTCGTCGTCGACGGCGACCGGATCACCTGGAAACAGGCGGTCACCAAGCCGTTGCGCCTGAACCTGACCTTCGCGGTCACCGTCGAGGGCGACGCCCTCACCGGTACCTCGAAGGCCGGCCGCCTCCCTGCCTCAAGGGTCACCGGCCGACGCCGACTCACCGGCACCGACTGAGCCGGTGAGTCGGGACCGGACCGGGCGTTACGTATGGAGTACGCGGAGACGTCGTCGGTGCACTGCGAGCAGGGGCCCCGACTACACGCTCCCCTGACGGGCCGCCGTGAGTGAATCCCATCCACTCCAAGCGGGGATGGCCTCACGCGCTTCCCGCCAGGCGGACGGTATGCCACCCGTGCCCGTGCGGGCCGCGACGACGCCTCCCACGATCGCGCAGGTCGTGTCCCGGTCGCCCCACCCGGCGACTGTCCGCCACAACGCTTCGGGCAGGTCGTCCAGTTGACCCGCGGCGGACCACAGGGCGAACGGCACGGTGTCCGGAGCGGAGATCAGCGTGCCCGAGCCCAGGACGGACGCCGCGTGTCGTACCGACGTCCGGTCGGAGAAGTTCGCGGCGACCAGCAGGCCGGAGCGGACGTCGCTGTCCGGCACGTGCGAGGCGATCTCCCGCAGGAACTCGGCGCGTGGCGCGGCCTGTTGACCCGCACCGGCGGCCGCGAGCGCGGCGGCGACCGCCACGGCCATCGCCCCCGCGACGGCCTCCGGGTGGGCGTGGGTGGTCAGTGCGGCACACCCGGGCCTGCCCGGCGGCGGTCACCAGATCGTCCTGGAACCAGGCCCCCAGCGGGGCGACCCGCATCGCGGCGCCGTTTCCGTAGGAACCCTGTCCGCCGAACTGTCCGGTGGTGACCGCCCGCCAGTCCTCACCGGCGCCGATGCGCCGCAGGACGCTGTGCATGGACGGGCCGTACTTGCGACCCATGTCCCGCTCGTACTCCGCCGCGAACTCCCTTGCCAGGACGTCCGGTTGAATCTCCCCGTGGGCCACCAGGTGGGCGAACAGGACGAACGCCATGGCCGAGTCGTCCGTCCACAACCACGGCGCGGGGCGCAGTTCCCGCGCGGCCCACAACTCCTCGGCGGACTCGTCGGACCGGGTGAACCAGCCGTCACCGAAGGCGTCTCCCGTCACCAGCCCGTCGAGGGAGGCGTGGGCGTGGTGCGGACTGGTCATGGTGGGGCTCCTGTCAATGATCGGCGGGCACCGCACATCGTAGTTAGGGTGCCTGGATGGAGCGGATCTTGGTGGTCGGGGCGACGGGCGCGGGCAAGTCGACGCTGGCCAGGGCCGTGGGCGAGCGGCTGGGACTGCCGTACTACGAGATGGACGCCCTCTACTTCGCCGGCCCCGACTGGACCGTCAACGAAGGCCTGGCCGACGATGTCCTGCGCCTCACCTCCGAACCCCGCTGGATCATCGACTCGATCGGCTCGCCCGAAGTCCGTGATCTGCTCTGGGGGAAGGCCGACACGGTGGTCTGGCTGGACTACGCGAGAGGCGTGATCATGCCGCGCGTGCTGCGCCGCTCACTCCGGCGCACGGTCACCCGCGAGAGCATCTTCGGCGGCAACAGGGAGACTTGGGCGGGCTGGTTGAGCCGGGAGCACCCTGCCTGGTGGGCCTGGTCCCAGCACGCGGGGCGGCGGAGTGAGATCGAACGCCGGACCACCGACCCGCGGTTCGCTCCGCTCGTCACACACCGGTTCGCCCGACCCGACGAGACCGCCGCCTGGCTGGCGACCCTGCGCTGAAGCGCTCGGTCCGGTCAGAGGAAGGGCGTGCCCGCGTCGAGTCCGGAGAGGACCCGGCCGTACAACTCCAGGTTGGTTGTCGGGTTGACGAAGGAGTGCAGGCTCAGCGCGTGCAAGTCGCGTACGGCTCGCTGGACGGGGACGTCCCGGTGGAGGGAAGACGCACCTGACGCGGAGGCGATGAGGTCCACGGCCTCCTTGCACAGACGGGTCGTATAGCCGCTCTGCGCGCGGATCCTGGCCCGGTCCGCCTGCGTGTACGGATCGCCGCTCTCGGCCGCGGCCTCGATCCGGGCGACGAACTCGCCGGTCAGCAACTCGGCGCAGGAGATCTTCATCGCCGCCTCGGCGGCCTGCAGATGCGTGACGCCCGCCTCGTACTGCCGCTCGTGGAAGGTGTACGTGATGCCCCGATGGTGGATGCGCTCGGTGAACTCCGTGAGGGCCGCCCGGGCCAGGCCCAGCGCGTTCGGTGCCGTCCAGGCACAGAACAGCATCAGGACCGGCATCCGGTAGAAGGGGTCGTCGGCGTTGGCCTTGGAGGGGAAGTCACCGCCCAGCAAGGGCCCGACGGGCAGGACGCGGTGGGCCGGCACGAACACGTCCCGCGCGACGACGCTGTTGCTGCCGCTCCCCGCCAGCCCCGAGACGTACCAGTCGTCGAGGATCTCCAGATCGGACATCGGTACGGCGGTCCACAGCACCTCGGGCGGGCCGCCGTCGGACTCGACCCGGGCTGTCAGGAGATGCCAGTCGGCGTTCTGGCAACCGGTGGCGAAGGCCGAGGTGCCGTTGACGACATAGCCGCCGTCCGTCGCGACCGCGACGGCATCCGGGATGAGCGTGCCGCCGACCCGAACGTCCGGGCTGGTGAAGATCTCGTCCTGGGCCTCGTCGGGGAAGAGCGCGGCGATGTACGAACAACCGGCCTGGATCAGCGCCATGAAGCCGGTCGAACCGCACCCGGCGGCGATCTCGCTCAGCACGTCGACCTGCGTGCTCAGCCGGCTCTGGTAACCGCCGTACCGCCGGGGGACGTTCATCCGGTAGACCCCGGCGTCCGTCAGCGCCGACACCACTTCCCCCGTCACCCTTCTCTCCTGCTCGGTGCGCAACGCGTGCTCGCGGACGAGGGGTTGGATCGCCCGTACGCGTTCGACGAGGCCGGCATCTGACGGGGGCGCTGAGGACGGAGCCATGGACGACCTCCGGGCACGACGGAGCCCTCACCGTGACGCGGATCGGGTGCGGTGTCAACGCCCTTGTTGACAGGGGCTGTTCACGGGGGAGGGCTCAGCGAGCGGTAGAAGTCGAGGTGGCTGCGGGCCGCCGCGTCCCAGGTGTGACGGGCGGCGAGGGCGCGTCCTGCGGATCGCCGGACCGGGTCCTCGCTCGCGAGCGCGTGGCCGAGTTCGGTGGCCAACTCGTGAGGAGTGGCCGCGAATTGGGCGGCTGCGCCGAACACCTCACGCAGCACGGGCAGATCCCGTACGACCAAGGGGACACCCGCGGCCAGCGCCTCCATGGCCGCGAGACCGAAACCCTCCTTGAGCGACGGGAACGCGAACGCGTCCGCCGCCGCGACCAGGGACGGCAGCTCGTCCTCGTCGACCTGCCCCAACACCACCGGTTCTACGGCGAGTTCGGCGGCCCGCGACTCCCAGCTCGCCCGGTAGTCGCGGTAGTCGAAGAGCGTCTCGCCGCCCGCGATGACCAGCCGGACGTCGGGTCGGGTGGCGTGAAGGAGGGCGTAGGCCTCCAGGAGGTCCAGCGAGCCCTTGCGGGGTTCGATGCCGCCGACGGTGAGGATGTACGGGCCGAGACGGGAGCGCCAACTCGCCTGCGCGGCCGGGTCGGTGGCGGCGAAACGGTCGTAGGCCACGCCGTTGGGAATGACCTGCGCCTCGATGCCCCAACCGGCGGCCAACTCCCCGGCGACGGCTCCCGATACGCAGATGTGCGCGTACGGCTCGACGATCGCGCGCTCGTGGCAGGCGGCCAGTTCGGGGGTGGTGAAGTGGTCGAGGTGGTGGACCGTGCGGACGCAGTGGCCGGCCGCGTTGGCGCTGATGCAGTCCTGGGCGTGGACGACGTCGTAGGGCGTGGGGTCGAAGGCGGTGCGGAGGGTGGCGATGGAGCGCAGGATGCGTTCGCCGACGGTCTCCGCGGGCGGGCCGTCGGGGAACGGGACGATCTGGAGCCGTACCGCCGGGCTCACCGGACGGAAGAAGCCCGCGTCGCCGCCCCGGCCCAGGGTCCACACCGTGACGTCCTCGCCCAGTGCCGCGAGGGCCTCCGCGAGGGCGAGGGTGTGGACGACCCCGCCGCGCGGCTTGGTGGAGTAGCTGAGCAGGGCGATCTTCACGTACGGGACTCCCGGTAGGCGTCGGGGCGGCGTTCGTCGAGGTGGCGCAGGACGCGGCGGGCGCGGTCGGTCTCGGCGGCGACGTCGATCTCGGCGACGGCGAGGCCCGCCTTGGACCAGGTACGGGCGAGGATGTCGCCACCGGGGCCGACGACTTTGGCCTGGCCGAGGAAGCGCATGCCACCCATGGCGCCGGTCTGGTTGGAGGAGGCCAGGACGACCTGGTTCTCGGCGGCGCGGGACTGGTCGTAGAGGTCGAAGAGCCGGGCCTGGCGGTCCTGGGCCATGCGCGGGGCGCGGTTGGTGATGCTGGTGGGCCAGGCGGAGAGGCAGGCGAGGATCTCGGCGCCGTCCAGGGCCAGCGAACGGGCCGACTCGGGGAAGGTCTTGTCGTAGTCGATGAGCATGCCCAGGCGGCCGACGGGGGTGTCGAAGGCGTCGAAGCGGTCGCCCGCCGTGTACGCGGCGACCTCGCCGGCCGGGAGGTGAACCTTGCGGTGCCGGCCGAGGACGCCGTCGCCGCTGACGCACACGGCGGCGTTGTAACGCTCGGTCCCGCCGTCCTCGCAGTAGCCGACGCACACCACCATCTCGGCTGCCAGACGCGCGACTTGAAGGATCAGCGGGTCGTCCGGCTTGAGCGCCGGGGGCAGCGTCTGCGGGTCGGGGTGGCGCAGGTCGGCGAGGTAGCCGCCGAGAGTGGCGTCGGGCAGGACCAGCAGTCCGGCGCCGGAACCGCGGGCGTCGTCGATGAGTTTGGCGACGCGGGCCAGGGCGAACTCCAGGTCGCGGCCGAAGTGGGCGGCCGCGGCCGCGATCCGGATGGTGCTCATGCGGTGACTGCTCCCGGGGCTGGTCCGTAGGTCTCGGGCCGCCGGTCGCGCAGGTGCCCCATCGACCGGCGGGCGGTCTCCAGGGCCTGTACGACGTCGAGTTCGGCGACGGCGATGCCGGAGGTCACGCCCGTGTCGGCGAGGATCTCGCCGCCCGGGTCGACGACCTTGGCACTGCCGACGAAGCGTAGCGACCCGAAGGTGCCCGCCTGGTTGGCGGACAGCCACACGATCTGGTTCTCCAGGGCGCGGGCCCGGTCGAACAGGTCGAAACGCCGCTTCCAGCGGTCCTTCTCCAGGTCCGCGCTCGCGTTGGTCCGCGCACCCGGCCAGGCCGACACGCACACCCCGATCTCGGCGCCGTCCAGGGCCAGGGCCCGCGCCGACTCCGGGAACGCCTTGTCGTAGCAGATCATCATCCCGATCCGGCCGACCGGAGTGTCGAAGGCGTGGAAACGATCCCCGGAGGCATAGCTCGCGTCCTCGCTGAGCGGCTGGTGGACCTTTCGGTGGTTGCCGAGGACACCGTCGCCGGTGACACAGACGACGCTGTTGTAGCGGGCCTCCCCGGCGGCCTCGCAGTACCCGGCCACGACCGTCAACTCCCCGGCAAGGGCGGCCAGTCGGCGAATCTCGGGGCCGTCGAGGGCGAGCGCGGGCGGGCCCTCGTCCAACTCGCTGTCGTCGTCCAGGCTGAGCAGATAACCGCCCAGGCACGCCTCCGGCAGCGCGAGGAGCCGCACGCCCTGCTCCCCGGCCTCCTTGATCAGCCGTTCGGCGATCGCGAAGTCCTCTTCCAGGTCGCGGCCGAACTCGGCGGCCACGGCCGCCATCCGCAGCGTGCTCATGCCGTCCCCATTCCGGTCACCGCGGAGGCGACCGCCTCGGTGATCTCTCCGTCGGGCCAGCGCAGCCCGACCCCCTGCCCGGCGGTCAACTCCCCGCACACAGCGCCAGTTGCGGGCCCAGCCGGCAGCGGAGGCGCGTGCGGCTCGTCGGCGGTGAGCATCGCGAAGCCCGGGAAGCAGGTCAGCCAGTCACCCATGGACGCACCCGCCGGACTGGGCACGGCGGCCACGTCGAGCACCGCCCCGCAGCCGCTCGCCTCGGCCAGCATCCCCAGCGTCCCGGCGATCCCGGCCATCGACACGTCCTTCGCGGCGGCCGGTCGCGCGGCGGCCACCGCCCTTGTCATCGTGCGCAGTTCGTCCGTACGGCGACGGCTGGTCGAGTCCCACTGGCGGCCCCGGTAGCCCGCGCGCCAGCCGCCGCCGAGGTCGGCCGTGAGCCGTACGGCATGCCCGGGACGCCCGCCGCCGCCGGGCACGGGCCGGTCGGTGCGGCCGAGCGCGGTCACCGACAGGGCGGCGGGGACGCCGAGTTGGGTGTGACCGCCGAGCACCGGGACGCCGTAGGCCCGCGCCGCCCGGGTCAGTCCGGCGAGGACCAGCGCGGCGTGTGTGGCGTCGCGAGCACCCACCGCGTCCAGCAGCCCGACCGGTGAAGCACCCATCGCGGCAAGGTCGTTGACGTTCACCAGGACCGCGCACCAGCCCGCCCACTCCGGGTCCCGTTCGACCATCGACGGCACGATCGCGTCGCACGCGGCGATCACGTCGGTGCCGGGGACGGGCGCGCCGTCGTCACCGACGAAGCCGGGCGGCGCGGGCAACGCGGCGAGCAGCGGGCCGAGTGCGGACTTGGTGGACGCAACTTGGGCCGCGATTCTGCCTATTGGCCACCGCATCAGGACATGCGGTGCGTTCGCCACGGTGGTCGGACGGACGGATCGCCAGCCCAGTCGCCGGAAGAGCGGTTCGTTGCGGGCCTGGACGGTCGCGTCGAAGCGCAGGACTCCGTCACTCTCGGCCCGTGCGCACGCGGCCCGGACGAGGGCCGCGCCGATGCCCTGGGGTCCGCGCGCGCCCGGCGCGACGACCAGCCTGCCGCCCGCCCACCAACCCAGGTCGGGCCCGTCGTCGACCGGCCCGAGCCGGACCCCGCCGACGACGGCACCCGCCCGGTCCTTGGCGACCAGCACCACCGTGCGGGGATCGGCGTCACGGTCGTCCAGATCGTGCCCGTCGAACAGCCTCTGTTCGTGCACGAAGGTGTCCTGGCGCAGTCGGCGATAGTCCGCCAACTCGCCCTCACTGGCGGCCTCTTCGACGTGGAAGTCGGGTCGGCGCGCGAGTGTGCTGCGGTCGCCGAGCAGGGCCAGGATGTCGAACGGCCGGTCCGTCGCCGGCGCTGTGCTGGAACCGTCGAGGAGCACGCCCTCACCCTCCCGCCGACTGCAGGACACTGCACGCGCCGCAGGCCGCGCAGCCCGCCTTCTGGTCGGCACCGCGCATCCCGGCGGCGCGCAGCCTGACCGCGACGCTCTCGGTGACGTACGTCAGGAGTTCGGCGCTCGGTGCCGGGATTCCGTCGCGGGCGGCGAGGGTGCCGGCCATCGGGCGGAACGGGACGACGAACGGGTACACCCCCCGGTCGATCAACTCGCCCGCACCCGCGATGAGTTCGTCCGGATTCTCGCCGAGCCCGACGAGCAGATACGTGGAGACACGGTTCGGCCCGAAGACCCGCACCGCCTCGTCCCAGGCGGCCTCGTACTCGGCCATGGGGACCGTCGACTTGCCCGGCATCCAGCGCCGCCGCACCTCCTCGTCGAGGGACTCGACATGGATGCCGATCGTGGTGGCCCCGGCGTCGTGCAGTTCGCCGATCCAGGCGAGGTCGCCGGGCGGTTCGCACTGCACCTGGATGGGCAGACCGGGCACCGCTTCGAGGACGGCGCGCACGGAGCGGACGAGATTGCGCGCGCCCCGGTCGGGGCCGGTCGTCGTACCCGTGGTCATGACCATCTGCTTGACACCGTCCAACCGCACGGCTGCTTCGGCGACTTGGGCGAGCTGCGCCGGTGTCTTGGCGGCGACCGTCGCGCCCGAACGCAGGGACTCCTCGATGGTGCAGAAGCGGCAGCGGTCGGACTCGGCGTAGCGGATGCAGGTCTGCACGACGGTGGTGGCGAGGACGTCGGCGCCGTGGAGACGGGCGATGTGCTCGTAGGGGGTGCCGTCGTCGGTGGTGAGGTCGTAGAACTTCGGGCGGCTCACGGCGGTCAGGGTGAGCCCTGTGTCTTCGAACGTGCCGTCCTCGTCGCCCAGCCACACCTTGCCGTCGCGTACGCGGTAGGGGCTGGCCGGGTTGGTGGGCAGTGCGGCGTTGGCACCGTCGACGAGGACGTGACCGTCGCCGCTCGGACCCGCGCCGTCGGGCCGCCGTACGGGGGCGTCCAACGCGACGCCGTGCAGGGCGAGTTCGGCACGGGTCATGATGCGCACATCCACCGCCGTACTCGTCGATTCGGTGCCAACGCTCACAGCGGCCCCCTTACAGCTGGTAGGTGGAGTTGATGATGGCGCCCTTGCGTGCGTAGTGGATCAGCGCGTCCTGGACGTCGAGCGGGTGGGTCGGGATGACGCCCTCGATGAGGTCCTCCTCGCGGGCGCCGTGCAGCGACAGTCCGAACCGGCAGCAGAACACCTTGCCGCCCTCGGCGATGAACGTCTTCAGCTGGTTGTTGATGTTGTGCTCGCCGGGGAAGGCCGAGTTGCCGGTGGTCGGGAAGCCGCGCGTGGCAAGGCAGTTGAGGGAGCCGGGGCCGTAGAAGTAGATGGCCGTCTCGAAGCCCTTGCGCAGGGCGCGGGTCGCCTGGAGTACGGCGACGAACGACACCGACGACTCGTGGGCGATGCCGTGGACGAGCGTGAAGTACGTCTCGCCGTCCTCGGCCTTGTAGTCGGGGAACACCTTCGTGGCGCCGTAGATGCTGGTGCCGTCGGGGAGGGACGGGTGGGGGATCTCGTTGAGGGACTGCTGCTCGATCTCGCTGAGTTCGACGGTTTCGGACATGGCTGTCTCCTTGTACGTACCGGACTTGAGAGGGGAGTCGGTCAGTCGTAGAGCGCGGCGAAGGTGTCCCGGAAGACCAGGTCGCCGAGTTCGCCGCCGCCGGTCGCTTCGGCGAGGCGGGCGTACTCGCCCGTGAAGTCGCCCCACGGCTGGTCGCTGGCGAAGAGCACCCGGTCGTGGCCAGTGCCGCGGCGCTCGATCTCCCGGGCCAGCCAGCGGGGAGTGAAACCGATGGCCCAGGAGAGGTCGGTGTAGACGTGCTTGCCGGCGGTGATCCAGTCGAAGAACCGGGAACCGGCGAGCTTGATGTGACCGCTCATCCCGCCACCGAAGTGCACGAGATGGACGGGGACTCGGTCGGCGTACCAGTCGACCAGGTGGCCGACCTCGTCGATGTCGGAGGCGGCGCCGGGGGAGGTGTGGACATGGACCACCAGCCCGTGCCGGGCCGCCTCGGCGAAGATACGGTCCAGGTGGGGGCGGCAGGCCGGGTCGGTCGGACGCCCGCCGAGCAGGAAGCTCAGCTTGAGCGCCTTCACGCCCCGCTCGCCCGCCAACTCCAGTGCCTGGGCGGTGCGTTGCTCGTCCTCGGGGCGCGGGGAGACCCACAGTCCGGCCCGGATGCGGTCGTCGGTCTGGGCGGCCTCGATCGCCAACTCGTTGAAGGAGAAGGCGATCGCGGGGTCCGGGACGCCGTAGTTCGGGATGACCAGGGCGCGTTCGGTGCCCTCCGCGTCCAGGTCGGCGATGAGTTGCTTGACGGTGGCGCGGGCGGTGGTGTCGGGGTTGACCGGCGGGCCGCCGTAGAAGGGGTAGGCGGGCAGGACGCCGATGTGGCGGTGTGCGTCGTAGACCATGTGTGTCGTCCCGTTCCTCGTCCTGGTCCTGTCCTTCTCCTCTTCCTTCTCCTTCGCCTCAGCCGATCGGGAGGGCGGAGGCGAGTTCGGTGGGGGCGCCGGTGAGGGTGCCGCAGACGTCGGCCAGGCGGCGGGAGGCCTCGATGTGGTTCGCCAGGAACTCCGCGTCCCTGCCCACCGCTTCGAAGCGTCCCGAACCCCACGAGTGCTGCCAGGGCAGACCGAGGAAGTACAGGCCGGGGACGTTGGTGGCGCCGCGCCAGTGCATCGGATAGCCGCGGCCGTCGAAGACCGGTGCCTCGATCCAGCGGTGGTCGCGGCGGAACCCCGTCGACCAGACGACGGACGTGATGTCGGCCCGGTCCAGGTCGAGTTCGCGCGGCTGGTCGTCCGGCTCCCACACGGGTACGTAGCGGGGCTCGTCCGGTGCCGCGATGCCCTGGGCGGTGATGTGGGCGTCGATGGCGTCCTTGATGCCCTCGGCCACGGTGTCCGCGTGATCGAGGTTCACCTTGAGATCGTCGGCGAACTCCAGCGCCGTACCGCTGACTTCGGTGAGCCGCCCGTACAGCCGCATACCGTCGCGGGCGAAGGCGCGCAGGTCGATGTCGCGGCCTCCGTCGCGTCCGGTGACGTAGTGGTTGACGCGCATCCGGACCGCGCCGGCGTCGTCGAAGTCGTCGATGCTCTTCGCGTAGTGGCCCATCTCGTCGAGCCAGGCCACACAGTCACGGCCGCGGTAGAAGCGGGCGACGCGTGGTGCGCTGCCGACCGCGAGGTGTACCTGGCGTCCGGCGAGGTGCAGGTCCTCGGCTATCTGGCAGCCGGACTGGCCGGTGCCGACCACCAGGACGGCGCCCGGGGGGAGTTGGGCGGCGTTGCGGTATCGGGAGGAGTGGACCTGGGTGACGGAGTCGGGCAGGCGTTGGGCCATCGGGGGGAGGGAAGGAGTGTGGTAGGGACCGGTGGCTATCACCACCTGGTCGGCGGTGAAGTCCCCTTCGGTGGTGGCGAGTTCGAAGACTCCGCTCGGGGAGCGGCGCAGCCGGGTGACCGTCACGCCCTCGACGAGTGGTGGGCGGAAGTGGGCGACGTAGCCCTCCAGGTACCGCACGATGTCGTCGCGGACCATGAACCCGTCGGGGTCGTTGCCTTGATAGGCGTAACCGGGCAGCCGGCACTGCCAGTTGGGGGTCACCAGGCAGAAGGAGTCCCAGCGGCGCTCGCGCCACTCGTGTCCGACCCGGTGGGCCTCGACGACCACGTGGTCGATGCCGCGTTCGCGGAGTTCGTGGCTGACGGAGAGTCCCGCCTGGCCGCCACCCACCACGGCCACCGAGTAGTGTGCGCCGGCCAGCCGCGTCGTCGGGCTCATCGCGGACTCCCGTCGGCGCCGGTGAGGGACTCGACCGTGACCCTGGCGCCGGTGACGTCGCCGTATGCCGCGGCTGTCCGCTCTATCAGGGCGAGTTGGTCGGAGGCGCCGGTGCAGAAGAAGCCGAACTTCTCCCGTACCCGCTCTCCGGCGATACCGAGGGCAGTACGGCTGCGCTCGACGAATTCGGCGAGCTCGTATTCACCGCCCGGGGCGAAGTAGTCCTCGACTATCGTGGAGGGGGAATAGCAGCGCTGGGTCAGTCCGTCGGGCCAGCGCACATCGAAATACATCTCGGGCATGACATCCTCCATGCCGCGCGCCGAGGTCTTGCCACCTCGCCGCTCTCCATGGCGACCAACTTCAGCCCTGCGGATTTCCGAACGAAGTCATCGGGAACAAAGGGGAGTTGCGAAAACCTCACCGCGACTCGGAGGCGGTGTCAGCTATTTGTCACCGCCCGTTGAGGTCTCGGCGGACGGCCACTGTGCGAACGAGATCATCCCCATCACCCGGCGTATCAGGTAGAAGGCCAGGGGCAGTTCGGCGAACACCGCGAGTGCCGCCGCGAACCAGACGTCAGAGGTGCCGAAGGCGAGCGACACGTCGAACCACGCGTCGCAGATCAGCAGTACCGACGTGGTGAGCGCCGCCAGTATGACGGCGCGGTTCCGGCGCCAGCCGAGCAGCGCGGTGGACGCCATCGCGACCACGAGCAGGACGTCGAACCCGACCCATGTCAGGCGCCACTGGTGCACCTCGTACCCGGACGGCAGCGTCATCGCCAGCAGGACCGTCCACGGGACGAGTCCCACGGCGCAGACGACGAGCAGCTCCAGGGTGTGCCGCCGGTGCCGCCGTACGCGCTCCAGCGCGTCGGGCGTCGGATTGGGGCCCTCGACCCTGTTGTGGGTGTCGACATCTGTCGCCTCACTCACCTCGACTGCTCCGTTCTCAGACGTCCGATGGTGATCCAGTACTTTCAGGCAACGCCCCCTTCGGCGTTGTTTCTTCCCGAGGGCAGTGAGTGCGGATTCCACGCCTCCGGATCGCCTCAAATCGGATCGATCTCCCCGATAGCGGAGGAAGGGGGCAGCGGGCTAAACTCGCGCAACCAACGATCCGGGGAAGGTCCGGCATGCGACGGTGGGCGGAATTCGTTCTTCGGCATCGCAAGGCGGTAGTGGCGTTCTGGGGCCTGGTGCTGGTCGCCGGCATCCTGCTGGCCGGTCGCACCACGGACCGGCTGACGATCGACTTCTCCCTGCCCGGCCAGCCCGGCACCGTGACCGCGCACAAGATCGAGGACGCCTTCGGCAGCGGCGGCGACACCAATCCCTATCTCGTGGCGGTCACCCTTCCGGCAGGGCAGACGATCACCGGTCATGAGACGGACGTCGGGCGGGTGTTCACGGCCGTCGGCACGGCGGTACCGGGCGTGCGGGTGATCGACGAGGCGAACACCGGGGACAAGGCCTTCCGGACGAAGGACGACCGCACCGCCTACGCGCTGGTGTTCTACCGGTTCAACCCGTCACCCAGCCAGAAGCCGCTGACCGATCCGATCCGCGCGGCGGCCGAGAAGGCGATGCCGGCGGGCGCGGCGATCGGAGTGACCGGCGAGGACCCACTGGCCTCTGGCGGCGACGGCGGGGGCGGACCCGGGGTACTCGGCGAGACGCTCCTCGGCGCCGTCGGCGCACTCGCCGTCCTCGCCTTCGTGTTCGCCTCCTTCCTGGCCCTGCTGCCGCTGCTCGTGGCCGCGGTGTCGATCCTCGCGACCTTCGTGATGCTGCTGCCGCTCACCTATGCCACCGACGTGTCGTTCATCGTGCAGTTCCTGGTCGCCCTGATCGGCCTGGGCGTGGCGATCGACTACTCGCTGCTGTTCGTCACCCGCTGGCGCGAGGAACGCGACCGCGGCCGGGACAACCACGAGGCGGTAGTGGTCGCGATGCAGCACGCCGGGCACGCGATCGTGTTCAGCGGGGTCACGGTGGCCATCGGCCTGCTCTCCCTGGTCGTCCTGCCCGTCCCGTTCCTGCGCAGCATGGGCTACGGCGGCGCGCTCATCCCGCTCGCGAGCGTCCTGACGACGCTCACGCTTACCCCCGCGATCCTGGGCGGCATCGGGCCGAAGGTCGACTGGCCCAAGATCCGGCACGAGAACCGGGCGAGCCGTTTCTGGAGCCGCTGGACCGCCGTCGTCGTACGGCGCCGCTGGATCGCGGCCGCCGCCGCGCTGGCCGCGCTCGCGGCCCTGGTCGGCGTCTTCCTCGGCATCAAGATCGGCCTCGCCTCCTCGGACTCGCTGGCCAAGAACGGCCCGGCCTACGACACCCTGCAGACCCTGGAGCGAGGCGGAGTCCCGACCGGCGCGCTGACCCCGATGGAGGTCCTGGTCAGCACCGACCAGGTGAGACCCGTCGCCGCCGAGCTGGCCAAGGTCGACGGCGTGACCAGCGTGCTCGTGCCGACCGGGCCCGCCGGCAACCGGGGCGGGCAGAGCATCGTCGTCGTCATTCCGGACACCGAGACGGTGAACTCGAAGAGCGTCGACGTGGTCGAACGGGTCAAGACCGCCACCGAGCACCTGCCCGGTGTCGTCGGTGTCGCCGGCGTCGGCGCGGCACAGATCGACTTCCTGCACGCCGTCTACGGCAACTTCCCGCTGATGCTCACGATCATCGCGCTGCTGACGTACGTCCTGCTCGTACGTGCCTTCCGCTCCCTGCTGCTGCCGCTGAAGGCGGTGCTGCTCAACCTGATCTCGCTGGCGGCGACACTGGGTCTCATGGTGCTGTTCTGGCAGGACGGCCACGGTTCGAACACGCTCTTCGGCATCGCCGCGACCGGGGCCGTCACGTTCTGGATCCCGATCATGATCTTCGCGTTCCTGTTCGGACTGTCCATGGACTACGAGGTGTTCATCCTCTCCCGCATCCGGGAGGAGTACGACGCCGGACTCTCCACCGACGACGCGGTCATCGAGGGCATCGGCCGCACCGGCCGACTAGTCACCAGCGCCGCACTCATCCTCTTTCTCGCCTTCGCCGCACTGGCCTCGGGACCGGGCACCGACCTCAAGACGCTGGCGACCGGCCTCGGCATCGGCATCCTGCTGGACGCGACCATCGTGCGGATGCTGCTCGTTCCCTCCCTCGTCTCCCTGTTCGGCGGCTGGAACTGGCACCTGCCCGCCTGGGCGGCCCGCCCGCTGCGCGTAGCGCCGTCGAGTCCGCACCCGGAACCGTCCGGGCCCGCGCCGACGCCACCGGCGGACTAGGCCCCTGCCCGAGGCGGCGCGCCGGGCCGCTGAGCGGATCAGGCCGACCGGCTGCGGGCGCGGAGCATCCGGCTGACCTCGTCCGAGCGCTCCAGGAGCGTGAGGCGCACCACCGGGACCGCCTCGCGGGAAGCCTCGCGGGCCTTCTCGATGTACGCCGGGTCGATGGCGTGCAGCGGGAAGAGGCGGTGCGTGTAGCTCATCGCCAGGATCATTCCGCCCTGGTGGAGCTTCGGGACCGCCTCCAGGTAGCGCTCGGCGTAGGGAGCCAGCAGCGCGTCCTGGCCGGGGCGCCAGAAGGACGCCGCCACCAGGCCGACCGAGTTGACGGGGACCGTACGGTCCACGACCAACTGCTGCCAGACCTCCGCCTTCGTGGCCGCGTCGGGCAGGGCGGCCCGCACGGTGAGGGCGCGGAGCCAGGCATCGGGGTCCGGGTCACGGGCGAGGAGAAGGTCGGATTCCGCGGCGGTGTCGCCGCCCAGTTCCGCTTCGCGGATCAGCGCGCGCCAGTGCAGGTCCACGTCGTCACCGGCCTGTTCGCGGAGCCAGGCGAGATCGTCAGCCGTCGTCGCGGTACGAGCCAGCCCGCGCAGCGCGACCTGACGGCGGCCGGGGTCTCCGGCGAGGCTTCGGCAGGCGGCCGCCACCTCCGCCGACAACGCGACGCGCTCGGCGGGCGGCGCCCAGAGTTCCGCCACGTTCGCGGCCAGGGTCAGATACGGCTCGATCACCGCGTCGGACGTCTCGGCCGTCAGCACCGAGGTGAGGCACCGCCCGGCCTCCGCCGCCGTGGCCTCGCCGGTCGTGAGCATGTCCCACACGGTGGCCGCGGCCACGCCCCGGGAGATGGCCGTGGGCAACTGCGCCGCCGTACGGAAGAGGGCGTCCCTGGTCGTGGGATCCGGGCGGGTCGTCGCGAAGGTCAGGTCGTCGTCGTTGATCAGCAGGACGTCCGCCGGCGGGAGGCCGGTCACCGCGGTGCGGGTCTCCGTGACCTCGACCCGTACCAGCGCCCGGCGTTCGAGCGTGTCGCCGTTCCTGGCGTACGCGCCCACCGCCAGCACCTGCGGACGCGGGCTGTCGGCGGCCACCAGCGTGACCGTGCCGCCGTCGCGCTCCAGGGTGAAGCGGTCGGTGCCCGCCGTCTCCAGCCAGGCCGTGCGCCAGGTGTCCAGGTCGCGGCCACTGGCCTCGGACAGGGAGTCGATCAGGTCCTGGAGCGTGGTGTTGCCCCACGCGTGGCGGGCGAAGTAGGCGGCCATGCCGGTCCTGAAGTGGTCTTCGCCGACGTACGTCTTGAGCTGCTGGAGGACGGACGCGCCCTTGGGGTAGGTGATGTTGTCGAAGATCGACGCGGCCTGGGCGACGTCGTGGATGGGCTGGTGGATCGGGTGCGAGGCGGGGCCCTGGTCGGACAGGTACGCGCTGATCTTGCCGATCATCAGATGGCTCGCCCACGCGTCGGTGTGCCGGGTGGCGCGCTCGGCCGCCCAGTGGCAGGCGAACTCCGCGAACGCCTCGTTCAGCCAGAGGTCGTCCCACCAGCGCATGGTGACGATGTTGCCGAACCACATGTGCGCCATCTCGTGCAGCAACACCCTTGCCAGGAGGTCGTGTTCGGCGGGGGTCGGCGCGGCCCGCCGCAGGAACACGTCCGACCAGGTCACACAGCCGTAGTTCTCCATCGCTCCGCCGAACTCCGGCACGAACACCTGGTCGTAGCGGCGCTGCGGGAACGGCATCGCGAAGACCTCGCCGTAGAAGGCGAGGCCCTGGCGGGTGAGGGTGAAGATCTCGTCGGCGTCGCGTTCGAGGACCTCGGCGAGTGAACGGCGGGCGTACAGGCCCAAGTTGTGGCCCTCGACCTCGCGGCGGACCTCATGGAAGGGGCCCGCGTTGATCACCGTGTTGTACACGGACAGGGGCGGGGTGTCCGGGAAGGTCCAGCGGCGGGCCGTTTCCAGTTCCTCGACGCGCGCGTCACCGGAGTTGCTGGTGACGGTCCAGGCGGACGGCGCCGTGACGGTGAAGGCGTGCGGGGCCTTGAGGTCGGGCTGGTCGAAGCACGCCCAGACGAAGCGGGCCTCGTCCGGTTCGAAGCTCATCCACACATACACCTCGCCGTCGGCGGGGTCCGTCGCCTTGTGGACGCCCTCGCCGGTCGTGGTGTCGGCCTGGACGCTCTCCACCCGCAGTACGTTGTGCTCGGCGAGGCCGTGGAGTTGGATCCGCCCGTCCTCGGCGGAGGCGAGTTCGACGCCGTTCAGCGTGGCGCTCAGCACCCGTGCCGCGCAGTCCACGAAGGTCTCCGCGCCGGGCTCGTGACAGGTGAACGCCACGGTGGAGACACAGCGCACCTCCGGCCCGTCGGGCAGTGCGGTCAGATCGACGTCCACGTCGTACCGTTCGACCGCGACCAGCGCGGCCCGGCGCTCGGCTTCGGTGCGGGTCAGGCTTCGGATCCCCATGTGTCCTCCCTCGGCAGACAGCGGCCGTCAGCGTACGACGGGGATCGACGGGGAGCGCAGGGGTTTTCGGGGGTGTCGACGTCGGCCGCGGCCGCTCGACCGGCGTCTCGTGCGGGACGCCGCCCGGCCATGGCGCCGGGCAGCGGCCGACCAACCGCGCGGAGCGTCACGCCGGGCGCTCGTTCCCCACCCGAGCGCCCGGCGTTTTCGAGGACGGGGCCGGCGGCGCGGCCGGTGCTCGTCCCCGCCCGACTTCCGGACCGCGCCGCCGACCCCGTCGTATCACCGCCCCCGACCGCCCCTGACCCAGCCCCTCACCGCCCCCGCAACCCCGCGCTGATCACCCGCCCCGTCCGACGCGCGGTCTCCGCGAGCCGTTCCAAGTGGTGGGCCGGATCGGTGAGTACGCAGAGGGCCGCAACGGGAGTGCCGCGTACTCCGAGCAGCGGAACCGCCGCGCAGCACACGCCGGTTACCACCTCCTCCCGGTCGAAGGCGGCGCCGCGCTCCCGTATCACCGCGGCTTCTCCCGCCCAGGACGGGGGAAGCGGCCCCAGCAGGGGTGTCGGAGCGGCCGTGGCCACCAGGACCTTGCCCGCCGCGGTGAACCACGGCCAGGTCATCCGGGTCTCCAGCGGATCGGGCCGTCGGGCGTCGTCGGGACACCAGTCGACCATCAGCGTCTCGCCCTTCCACAGCACGGCGATCCCCACCGTCGTGCCGGTGAGCTGCGCCAGCCGGCGCATCGGTTCCCGCCCCGCGGCGCGCAGCCGGGGGTGCGGCTGCCACGCGCTCCCGAGGCGGAACATCCGCGGTCCCACCCGGTAACTCCCTCCGCATCGCTCGACCGCGCCCAGGTCCGCCAGTTGTTCCAGCAGCCGGTACGCGGTCGTCTTGGGCAGCCCGCAGTCGGACGCCAGCCTTGTCGGCCCCGCCTCCACGGCCCGCTCCACCGCCTCCAGCAGCGCGAAGGCGCCTTCCAGCACGCTCCGTCCTCCTGCGTTCCCCGCGGCGGCCGGTAAGGTCTCCGGCCGCCGTACCGGCACCCGTTTCTCAGGTGCCATCACTCCCTGTGTGATCACACGTCTCGCCCCCGTTTGCCTGTTGCGCAGCCGCCAGGCGGCGGCCCTGCCGTCGAGCCCGGACGGGACGCGGTCGGCGCCCCGTCCGTTTCCCAGCAGATTCGCACCGGTGTGTGACGGGAAACCTTGTCGAAGGCTTGTCGCGCCGCATACACGTCTGTGAAAAAAAGGAGGAGGCTTTGTGTAGGGGGAGGCGCACATCATGGTGGACGTGCAGTTGCTCGGGCCGGTGGAACTGTCGGCGGAGGGGCGCGCGGTGGAGGTGGGCCCGCCCCAACGCCGCACCGTGATGGCAGCGTTGGCCGTGGACGTAGGCCGGCCCGTCGCCGTCGACGTGGTCATCGAGCGGGTGTGGGGCCCGCACGCGCCGGACGGCGCGCGCGGCGCGGTGCACGCCCATGTCGCCCGGATACGGCGGATGTGCGAGCAGGCCGCCGAGACCGCGCGGGAACCCTTATTAGTGGTGCGCCGTTCCGGCGGATACCTGCTGGAGGCCCGCCCGGACCAGGTCGACGTGTACCGGTTCCGGCAGTTGGTCGACCAGGCGCGGGCGGCGGGGCCGGCCGACCAGGCGCGGGCGGTGCTGCTGCGCGAGGCACTCGATCTGTGGCGCGGGGAGCCGTTGTCCGGGCTGAACGGGGAGTGGGCGGCCCGTATGCGCGAGGCCTGGCGGCGTCAGCACCAGGACGCCGCCGTCGGCTGGGCCCGCGCGGAACTGCGCCACGGCGACCCCGCCCCCGTCATCGGCCCGTTGACCGGCCTGCTCGGCGAGTACCCGCTCGCGGAACCCCTGGCCGAAGCGCTGATGCGGGCCCTGCACGAGACCGGCCGCAGCGCGGAGGCCCTGGACTGCTACGCCGCCGTCCGCAAACGGCTGGCGGAGGAACTGGGCACGGACACGGGACCGGCACTGCGCCAGCTCCACCAGTCGATCCTGCGCGGCCACCGCTCCGCGTCGACCCCGCGCCCCGACCCGTCGGGGGTCATACGACAGACCGAGCCATCGGCGGTGCTACGACAGACCGAGCATCCCGCCCAACTCCCTATGGCCGTACGAGGGTTCACCGGCCGTGACGGCGAGCTGGCCCGTCTCGCCGCGATCCTCGCCTCGGCCGAGGGGGAGTCCGCCGCCGTGGTCATCTCGGCGGTGTCGGGCATGGCGGGGGTGGGGAAGACCGCGCTCGCGGTGCACTGGGCACGCCGGGTGGAGAGCGCGTTCCCCGACGGGCAGTTGTATGTGAACCTGCGGGGGTTCGACCCCCAGGGATCGGTGGTGCCGCCGACCGAGGCGGTACGCGGGTTCCTGGACGCGCTCGGGGTACGGCCGGAGCGGATGCCGCCGGGGCTGGAGGCCCAAGTCGGCCTGTACCGAAGCTTGTTGACTGGGCGTCGGATATTGGTCGTACTCGACAACGCCCGCGACGAGGAGCAGGTCCGCCCGCTGCTGCCGGGGGCCGTCGGCTGTATGGCGCTGGTGACGAGCCGGAACCGGCTGACCGGGCTGGCCGCGACGGAGGGCGCCCATCTGCTCGCGGTGGACCCGTTGACGCCGGCGGCCGCACGGGACGTACTGGCGGAGCGGCTCGGGGTGATCCGGGTCGCGGCCGAACCGGCGGCGGTGGCGGACGTCGTCACCTGGTGCGCGGGACTGCCTCTGGCGCTGGCCGTGGTGTCGGCACGCGCAGCCGCGCAGCCGCATCAACCCCTGGGGACACTCGCGGAGGAACTGCGGGAGGCGGGCGGCCGGCTGGACGCGCTGGACGGGGGCGAGGAGTCCAGCCAGGTACGGGCGGTGTTCTCGTGGTCCTACAGCGCGCTCAGCCCGGCCGCGGCCCGCCTGTTCCGGCTGCTGGCGCTGCACCCGGGACCGGACCTCGACCAGCGTGCGGCGGCGGCGCTGGCCGGGGCGCCGCCCGAGCGCGTCCGGGCGCTGCTGGCCGAACTGACCGGCGGGCACCTGCTGGTCGAGCACGCTCCGGGGCGGTACGCCTTCCACGACCTGCTGCGGGTGTACGCCGGGGAACTCGTGACCGCGTACGACGACGAGTGGGAACGGCGGTCGGCGCTGCACCGGATGATGGACCACTACCTGCACTCCGCGCGGGCGGCCGACGTCCTGGTGACCCCGCAGCCCAACCCGGTGGCGTCGCCCCCGCCCAGATCCGGGGCGAACGCGGTGGAGTTCGAGGACTACGGCCGCGCGCTGGCCTGGCTCGTCGCCGAGCACCCGGTGCTGCTGGCGCTGGTGCGGCAGTCGCAGCCCGGCTTCGACGCCCACGTGTGGCGGCTGGTCACCGTACTGACCACCTTCCTGGACCGGCACGGATACTGGCAGGCGCTGCTGACCGCCGGGCACCGCGCGCTGGCGGCGGCCGAGCGGGAGGGCGACCCGGCCGGCCGGGCGGGCGCCCACCGCGGTCTGGGCCTCGCGCTGGACCGGTTGAAGTGTCCGGAACCGGCCCGGGAGCACTATCTGCGGGCACTCGAACTCTTCGCCGCGGTCGGCAACGACGCGGGGCAGGCCCGGACCCATCAGCATCTCTCGCGGATGTCGGGGGGCCAGGACAACGCCGAACTCGCGCTGGAGCACGCCTACCGGAGTCTGGAGCACTACCGGGCGGCGGGTGACCTGGCAGGACAGGCCGCGGCGCTCAACCACATCGGCTGGCGGCGGGCCCACCTCGGCGACCATCTCCGTGCGCTCGCACACTGCGAGCAGGCCCTCGAACTCGCGCGGGCGGCCGGTGACGTGGACGGGCAGGCCCACATCTCCGACAGCCTGGGCTACATCCACCATCAACTGGGCCGCTACCAACAGGCAGTTGACCGCTACCGGCAGGCGGCCCAGTTGTTCCACGCCACCGGGGAGCGCCCCGGCGAGGCCGCCTGCCTGATCTGCCTCGGAGACAGCCATCGCAGCGCCGGCCAGTCCGACGCGGCCCACGAGGTGTGGACCCGTGCGCTCGCCCTGACCACCGAACTCGGCCTGCCCGACGACGATCCCCTTCGCACCGGGCTCCGGGAGCGCATCGGGGACGGTCCGTTGACATAGGGGACAGGGTTCAGGTGCAGGGCGCGGTCGTCGAGTCCGTCACCGGTGCCGTGGCCCGTGGTCCGAGGCGGCGGCTGAGGGCGATGCCCGCAGTCGTGCAGGCGCAGGTCAGCCACCAGGCGGAGTGCCAGTCGCCGGTGCGGGTGGCCAGCCACGCGGCGACGGTGGGGCCGACGAAACTGCCGGCGTTGAAGAGCTGCTGGATCAGGCCCATGGTGGCGGGAGCGGAGCCGCCGGCCGGCGTCAGCTCACCGATCATGCGCAGCAGGGTCGCCGGTATCGCACCGCCGGTCAGCGAGAAGACCGTGACACACACGAACTGCCAAGCGGTACCTGCCGGGAGACCGTGCCAGTTGACGGCGAACGCCGGCACGGAAGTGACGGCCATGAGGGCGAAGGCGGGGGCGATGAGCGCGCGGGTGGGCAGGCCGCGTCTCATGAGTGCCGCCGTGGCGATCGAGCCGACGGCGTTCGCCGCGCCGACCACGGCACTGAGCACGCCCGGCCAACTGCCCGTCATCCCGCCGTCGCGGTAGACGGTGGGCAGGAACCCGACCACGGCCATCCACGGCAGGGTGTAGCAGGCGAACACGAGACCGGCCGTCCAGGGCGCCGGTGCCCGGACGGTACGGCCGATACGGGTGAGCGCGTTCGCCGCGCCGCGCACGCCACCCGCCTCGTCACGGGGAACGTGGGCAAGGACCCACGGCAACGGCACCAGCGCGATCACGGCCATGCCCCACCACCACACCCGCCACGGCATCACCTGGAGGGCCAGCGCGCCGGTGATGAGCCCGGTGAAGGTGGAGATGCCCTGGTAGGCGCCCCAGAAGCCCATGGCCGTGGTGAAGCGGCCGGGTGGAGCGGTGCGGCGGATCAGCCCCGGGCCGGTCACCGCCACCAGGATGAAACCGGCCCCCTCGACCGCCCGCGAGGCCAGCAGCGGCGCCGCCGACCAGGCGAAACCGCCGCCCGCAGAACCGAGGAACAGCAGGACCAGCCCCCCGCTCAGACAGCGTCGCTCACCGATCAGCTCGGCCAGGAGAGAGACGGCAAGTCCCCCGAGCATTCCGGCCAGTTGGACGATCCCGAGCAGAGTCCCGGCCTGGACCAGGCTCAGCGAGAGGTCGTGCCGCAGGAACGGGAGCGCGGGCGGGACCTTCCACACCTGCAGCCCGGCGGCGACTCCGGCGGCGACGATGACGACCCAGGAGCGACCGGTACCGGTGGGGTGCGAGCTCAAGGCCATGGCGGGCGGTCCTTCATCGGGGCGGAGGCGTGGAACGGCTCACCACCTTGACCACACCGCGGGGCATCCGCGCAATACAGGTCCTACCAGGTGCGACAGATGCTCAATGGCTTGGAGGTCTGGTGGCAGAATGCACGCCATGACGCTGATGGACCCCTTGGACGCCCGGATCGTCCTGGCCCTGGACGACGACCCGGACGCGACGATCCTCGCCCTCGCCCAGACCCTGGGCGTGGCCCGGAACACGGTTCACGCGCGGCTGCGGAGGATGGCCGCCGACGGCATGCTCAAGCCCGTCAGCCGACGCGTCGACCCGGCCGCTCTCGGCTACGGGCTGGTGGCGTTCATGTCGCTCGCGGTGAGCCAGGCCGAACCCGAGAGCGTCCACGAGGGCCTGCTCGACCTCCCCGAAGTCATCGAGGTCCACTACACCACCGGCGACGCCGACCTCCTCGCGCACGTCGTCGCCAAGGACACCGCGGACCTGCACCGCATCACCAAAGCGATCCTCGCCATCGACGGAGTCGACCGGACCAGCACCGCCATCTCCTTGGCCGAGGTCATCCCGTACCGGCCCCGGGCCCTGCTGCACCGCCTGGCGAACGGCTGAACCACCTAGAGGTCCAGTTCCAGCAGAGGGGAGTCGCAGCGGCTCACGCAGATCATCATCGTGGTGGCGGTGGGGCGTTCGGACGGCTCGATCACCGTGTCGCGGTGGTCGGGGACGCCGGCCGTGACCGGCGTCTCGCAGGTACCGCAGTAGCCCTCCTCGCAGGAGTACGGCACGTCCGGGAGCTTCTCCCGTACGACGTCCAGCACGGAACGGTCGGCGGGCACGGTCAGCCGCAGGCCCGAACGGCCGAGCACGACCTCGAACTCCCCGCTCGCGGCGACGAGTTGATCCGGGATCGCGTCGGCGGCCGCGGTGAAGCGTTCCAGGTGCAGTGACCGCGCCGGCTCAGCCGTACGGCACAGGGTCGTCACCGCGTGGAGCATCGGTTGCGGGCCGCAGGCGTAGACGGCGTGCGTGGGCGGGGTGGCGGCGAGCTCGGCCGCCAGGTCCGGGAGGCCCGCCTCGTCCTGCGGCACCAGCAGCACGCGGTCCCCGCCCAGCGCCGCCAACTCCCCGGCGTACACGAGCCGGGACCGGTCGCGGGCGCCGAGGACCATCCGCCAGGGCAGGCCGCGGGCGGTGAGTTCGCGGGCCATGGGCAGCAGCGGGGTGACGCCGATGCCGCCGGCCAGCAGCAGATAGCCCGGCGCCGGTACCAGCGGGAAACGGTTGACGGGTCCGCGTACCTCCAATTCCCGTCCCACCAGGGCGGTTTCGTGGATCTCCCGCGAGCCGCCACGCCCCTCGGGCACACGGTGCACGGCGACCGTCCACGCCTCGGTGTCCGCCATGTCCCCGCACAGCGAGTAGGCCCGCCGCAGCCCCGAGGGCAGGGTCAACTCCACGTGCGCGCCCGGCTCCCAGGCCGGCAGGGCGCCGCCGGTGGGCCGGGTCAGACGGAGTTCCAGCACGTCGTGGGCGACCCAGCGGGCCTGTTGGACCAGGAGCCGTTCGGTCGTCGCGTTGGGGGAGCCGAGGTCAGAAGACACGGAAGTACTCCCGCTGTTCCCAGTCGGTCACCTCTTGACTGAAGCGGTCGATCTCGGCTCGCTTGATGCTCGTGTAGTACGCCACGAAGTCCTTGCCCAGCCGGTCGGCGAGCATCCGGTCGGACTCCAGCGCGTCGAGGGCCTCGCCCAGTGAGCGGGGGAGCGGTTCGGCGCGTGCCGCGTAGGGCTCGTCGGCGGCCGGTCCGGGCTCCAGGCCACCCGCCACGCCCTCCAGTCCGGCGGCGAGTTGGGAGGCGAGGTAGAGGTAGGGGTTGGCGGCCGGCTCACCGATCCGGTTCTCCAGTCGGGTGGACGAGGGCCCGTCACCCAGCACCCGCACCATCGCCCCGCGGTTGTCGCGCCCCCACACCGCGCGGTCCGGGGCCAGCGACAGCGAGCGGAAGCGCTTGAAACCGTTGAGAGTCGGGGTGGAGAACGCGCTGGTGGCCCGCGCGTGCCGAAGCAGCCCGCCCAGGAAGGCGGCTCCGTACGGTGACAACGGCGGCCCGGACGCGGTGAGTTCGCCGCCCTCCGGCGCGAAGACACCCACGCCGGCCCGCAGCACGCTCTGGTGCAGATGCCAGCCGCTGGAGAACACGCCGGGCAGATGGGGGCGGCACATGAAGGTGGCGTGATGGCCGTGGCGGGCGGCGACCTGCTTGACGGCGCTGCGCAGCAGCACCATCGCGTCGGCGGTGCCGAGACCGTCGGCGGGCTGGAGGGTCAACTCGACCTGGCTCGGGCCGAATTCCACCTCCAGACTGCGCAACGGCAGCCCCAGCCCCTCGATGTTCGCACGCAGGATGTCGAGGATCGGGTCGAGTTCGTCGTACCGCAACTCGCTCAGGTACTGGTAGCCGTGGTTGAGCATCCCGACCTCGGGCGCGGCGCCGGGCTGGCCCTGGTCGCCGGGGCCCAGGCGGGGGTCGTCGAGCCGGAAGAGGTGGAACTCCACCTCCAGACCGGTGCGGTAGGTCAGCCCCTCGGCCTGGTCGAGGACCGAGCGCAGCAGCCCCCGCGTGCACAGCGGGACCGGCGCGCCCGAGGTGAAGCGCAGGTCGCACAGGAGCCAGCCCGTGCCCGGTGACCACGGCAGCATCCGGAAGGTCAGCGGGTCGGGCACCATCACCATGTCGGCGGCGCCGCGCAGTTCGGGCAGCCCGAGCGGCGTCTCCTTGGTGAACAGCGGGAACACGGTCCGCCCTGAGGTGTCCTTGGCGAGCAGGGACGAGGCGATGCCCGTGCCGTCGCGCAGCACGTTGGGGAGTTCGCCCAGGGTGACGGTCTTGCCGCGCAGCAGACCGTGCTGGTCGGCGAAGACCAGCCGTACCACCGTCATCCCGCCGCTCTCCGCGCGTGCGTGTATCTCCCGTGCGGCGGCGGCCTGTTCGGCGTTCCACAGGCCGTGCCGTTCGATGAATCCCACGCGGCTCAGCCGTCCGTTCCCAGCGGCTGCGCCCAGCTGCTGTCGGCGCGCTGCTTGTCGGTGACGGCCGCCCAGTGCTCCCGCCAGCCCTCGGTGGGACCGATCCCGTCCAGGGCGACCGGCCCGTGCAGCCGCCCCGCCTCCTCGGCCGGCAGCACCAGCGGCGGGTCCTCGCCGCGCTCGACGGCGGCAATGGCCTCGCCGAGCATCCGGCGGTACATCACGATGGCCTTGTCGGAGCGGCCCAGATGCTCGCGGGTACGGTCCTGGACCGGCCCCTGGCGCTCCACCGCCCACTGGTCGTGCACGTTGATGTCGGTGCCGAGTCCGGTGTAGGTGGTCGTCCGCTGTTCCACCGGGTCGTAGCCGTAGCCGTTCGCGCGGCCGAAGCGCGGCCGGTAGTCGGGCAGCGTGACCGCGCCGACCCGCTGCCGGCGCATCTCGCCCTGGTCCACCGGGCCGCCGACGCTGGTGAACAGGGCGTACCAGTAACTGGAGTTGTCATCGATCGGCACATGCCACTGGGTGATCGCCGTCTCCGCGTCGAGCGGGATGTGGAAGGCGTGCGGGAACACCTGGTGGGTGATGCGGACATGGGTACGGCTGCCGTCCATCGGCAGGCCCTGGGTGTCCGTGCCGTCGAGCGTGCGCCGCGCGGTGAGGCGGATGCCGTACGGGGTGCGGGCGGCGTCGATGTCGGGGCGGCCGTACTCGCGCAGGATCTTCGTCATCGGGAGATCGGTGCCCTGGGAGGCGGCGCGGAACTGTTTTCCGTAGCTGTCGGCGGGGTCCTCGTCCTGGAAGAAGCGGTGGAGGTAGGAGGCGTGGGCGGGGTCGATGCCGACCTCCAGGGCCTGGAGCCAGTTGCACTCCAGCAGGCCCTTCCAGGCGAAGGCGTGGTCGGTGGGCGCCTGGAAGCAGTCCAGGGCGGGGAGTTGGGGCGGTTCGCCGGGGCCGAGGTAGCCCCAGATGATTCCGTTGATCTCGCGCACCGGGTAACTGCCCAGCCGAACGCGGGACTTGAGTGGACTGTCGACGGGCTCGGCGGGGGTGTCGAGACAGGAACCGTCGCGGGCGAACAGCCAGCCGTGGAAGCAGCAGCGCAGCCCGCCGTCCTCCAGCCGGCCGAGCGCCAGGTCGGCGCCGCGGTGCGGGCAACCGCGGTCGACGAGTCCGAGTTCGCCCTGCTCGTCGCGGAACAGGACCAGGTCCTGGCCCATCACCTTGGGCGCCACCAGCGGTCGTACGCCGTCGAGTTCCTCGCTGAGGGCGATCGGCTGCCAGTAGCGGCGCATCCACTCACCGGCCGGGGTACCGGGCCCGGTCCGGGTGAGCCGTGTGTTCTCTTCCTCGCGCATGGGACGCCTTTCGGGGGAGGGGAGGCGCGGTCAGCCGCAGCAGTGGTCCGGTGCCGTGGGGCCCGGCGTGTGACAGGAGTTGGGTGCGGGCACGTCCAGGGCGGGGTTGCGGTCGAAGAAGCCGTCGGGCTCCAGGCGCAGCCGCGCCTTGGCCACCGGCATCACCGGCCACTCCTCGGGGCGCGGGAAGTGGTGCGAGCCGACGGTGGCCCACAGCACGAGGTCCGTGCCGTCCAACGACCGGTTCTCCTCCTGCCACTTGTGCACGCCGTCCGCGCCCGGCTCGGCCTGGTTCGGGTACTCGCCGCCGACGAACCGCCGGTCCGCGTCGTAGGCCGTGGCCCACAACTGCCGTCCCACGAACGGGGCTCGGCGGGCGCACACGCTGTCCTCGCGCACCGGCAGCACCGCCGTGTTCTCCAAGTGCACGCGGTACGCGGTCGGTTCGCCCATCCGGTTGCGGGACCCGGTGCTCTCCACCCGCCAGTGCAGCGCGCGGGACGGGTCGGTGCGCCGGGCGCCCTCCGACTCGCTGAGGATCGGACGCAGTACGGTGCGGGCCGCGTTGCCGTACGGGTCGAGGACCGGGTCGGGCTCGTGCTCGGCGGTGACCTCGACCAGCCGGTTGGGATGGCCGTCCACCGCCATGTCGAGGCGGACGCTGAAGAAGTGCTGGTGGTTGGTGACCGCGACGTTCGGCGCGACCCGGCGCGCGTACGGCGTCGCCTCGTCCTCCTCGACGCCGGTGGCGGAGAGGATGCCGGTCATCTTGATCTCCAGCATCACCGAACCGTCCTGGTACAGCGACCAGTAGAAGCCGTAGTCGTAGTTGGCGACGGTGGCGAACGCCGAGATGATCAGCCGGCGGGAACGGCGCACCTCCGTACGGCCCGTGCGTCCGTCGTGGTGCTTCCAGAGGATGCCGTCGTCCTCCTCGTGCACGCAGACGGCGTTGGGAATCAGCCGGGGGACACCGTCGCCGCCGAGCACCGCCGCGTCGAAGTACTGGATGACACCGAGGCAGTCGCAGCCCAGGGCAAGGGAGTTGGTGAGCGGGCCCGCGCCGTACTCGCCCCAGTCGAAGAAGTTCTTGCGGTACTGGGTGGAGGCGGTGTCGAAGTAGGGGACGTACATCTCGTTGACGGCCGCACGCCGGATCACCTGCCGGGGACCCTTCCCGGCCGCGGCGAAGGCGAGGTCGTGCAGCACGAGCCCCTCGCGATGACTGAAGCCGACCCGGACCGACCACCCCTGCCAGTCGATCCGCTGCCCGGTGACGGTGAAGCTCGGCCCCTCCGGCTGGACGACCTCCAGCGGCTTCAGCCCGGGTCGCTCGACCACCGTCCCCGCCGCGAACACGCCCGACTCCTCCGACAACGGCATCACCCCGTGGTCCTCGATGTGCAGGACCTCCATGGTCTCCATGTCGATGATCGGCACGACTCCCTGCACCGGGCGGGCGTAACCGTTGTCGTCCTCGGAGGTGCGGTGCCAGACGCTGCCCCAGGTCAGCCGGCGCCCCGCGTACTCGGGCGGCTCGAATCCGCCGATCGACTCCGGGTCCACCATCACCAGCGACACGTCGTGGATACCGCGAAGCGCCAGCGCCTCCCGGAAACGCGGGTCCGCCCGACAGGCCGCCGCTGCCTGCCGCGCCTCCTCGGAGGAACATCCCGGGCTGCGGATGTCCAACTCGCGCCAGGCGGTGGTCTGCGGCTTGTCGCCGAGTTCGAGATCGACCTCGAAGGCATGACGAGCGGAGGTGGAGAACACGACCGCGCGGGCCCGCCGCGTGTCCCCGGGGGCGGCGCGGCGGGCGTGGTCCTCGTCCAGCGCCACGCCCCAGAAGCGCGCGTCGCCGGGGACCCGGGTGTCGGCTCTCAACACCCTTGCGGCCGTAGCCAGTTCGGTGACGGTGAGCGGGTCCAGCGGGTGGGGTGAGTCGGCCGGTGCGGGTTCGGGGGCGAGAGTGCTCACAGCGGGTTTCCTTCCAAGACGATGCCCCCGTCGGCGCGGGGATCGGAGGCGCCGTCCAACTGGCCGGTGGCGGACAGTCGTACGGCCTGGGTGTGACCGGCCAGATCGGTACGGCCCGGCGCTACGACGACCGGAACCACCGACGGGAACGCACCCCCGACCGCCGGGACGGACCCGGGCTCGGCCAGCAGCGTCTGCGTGTCGTGGCCGATGTCGCGGGCGCCGATCACCCAGCGGGGCCGGTCGAGGACGGTGGCCGGTTCGGCGGCCGGGTCCATCAGGTCGGGCACGGTCTGGGCGAGGATCTGCGGCTGCGCCCGGCCACCCTGGCAACCGGCCGCGAGCAGCAGCTCGGCGGACCGGCCGAGTACGGGGCACAGCGTGTGCGGGGGCCTCAGCCCCGGGCCGATGAGGGCCGGATGGCCGGGCAGCAGACTGAACGCCGAGCCGCGGTTGTGCAGCACGATGCCCGTCTCCGGTTCGCAGATACCGGAGCCGAAGGTCTGGTAGACGCTCTGGATCAGGGAGACGGCCAGCCCGGAGGCGTCCACGGCGGTGATCGCGACGGTGTCCCCGGCGGGCCGGAAGGACGGCTCGGGCGGCCGTGCACCGGCGAGCGGAGCCGGGTGCAGCAGCCCGTCCAGGTCGACGGGCGAAGGGCCGAGCGGGTCACCCAGCAGCAAGTCACGTGCTGCCGAGGCATCTTGACAGCGAGCGGCCAGCACACCGGTGCGCTTCGGCTCGGGCAGTTTCGCCACCGAGGAGGCGGTCTCCAGTACGGCCAGCAGGCTCGCCCCCTGGCTCGGCGGCGGCGCGGTCCACCAACGAGTTCCGGCCACGTCCAGCGTCAACGGCTCGGTGTCCTCCGCCTGGTGGGCCGCGAGATCGCCCGCGGTGAGAGAACTCCCGGCCCGGCGCAGGCCGTTCGCCAGCGCCTCGGCGACCGCGCCCCGGTAGAAGGACGACGGATCGTCGGCCAGCGTCCGCAGTACAGCGGCCAGTCGGGGCTGGGGCAGCGGGTCGCCCTCGTCGAGCGGTACGCCGTCGGGGCCGGTCAGCAGCGCGGTGAGCCCGGGGTCCGCGGCGATCTGCGGAGCCCGCTCACGTACGGCGCGCGCCAGACCGGCCGATACGGTGGCCCCGTCCTCGGCCAGTTCGGCGGCGTCCCGCAGAGCGGCGGACAGGGCACCGGGTGTGCCGTGGACTTCGGCGAGCGCGGCCCAGCCCGCGACCACACCGGGCACGGTCACCGTCTGCGGACCCTGCGCGGGCATCCGCCGGTCGGCGGCGCGCAGCGCTTCGACGTCTACGGCCTGTGCGGCGGCCCCCGCCGAGATCACCGCGCGGACCGAGCCACCGGGGGTGTGCACGAGCGCGATCGAGTCGCCGCCCAGGGAGCACTGGTGGGGGTAGACGACGGTGAGGGCTGCTGCTGCAGCCAACGCCGCGTCCACGGCATTGCCGCCTCGCTCGGCCGCGCGGCGGGCCGCCGTCAGCGCCGCCGGGTGCGGTGCGGCCAGGATCAGCGGGGAGGGGGCTGTCATGCCTCGTCCCTCGGGAGGAGCACGGTGCGGGAGGGGGCGGCTTCGGCGCCCTGGAGGGGCAGAGGGAGGGAGAGCATGTCGTAGACCCCGGCCGGTGTGTGGAGGAGGTCCACGACCTCCAGGATCAACACCTCGGCGGCGCAGAGGAGTTGGTGGGTCTCCCAGTGGGTGGTGTACGCGACCGCCTCGATGCTCAGGTAGTCGATGCCCGCGGTGCGCACCCCGGCCTCGATGAGCCGTTCCGCGCCGTCCGGGGCCAGCCCGACCCACTGCCGGGCCTTCCACGGACTGCGCAGCACGCCCTCGGAGTTGCTGGTGCGCAACAGCACCCGTTCCTCGTCGCCGAGGCCGGCCGCGTCGAGGTCGGCGGCGGTGATCTGCTCCTTGACATGGGTGAGGTCCAGCACCCGCGCTGTTCCGTTGAGGGCGGACAGGTCGAGCCGGTCGACCGTCTTGCCGCCGTCGATGAAGTGGGCCGGAGCATCGATATGGGTGCCGGTGTGGGCGCCGATGCGCCAGCGGCTCACATTGGAGGGATCGCCCGCGGTGCGGGACTCGACGATCTCCACCTCGGGGCGGCGGCCCCAGTGCAGCATGCCGGGGTGGATGGGAACGGACACGTCGATCGCCTTGGCGAAGTCCAGATTCATGCGGCCCTCCTATTGGATGCGGATATCATGGAAGTGGATCCAAAAATGAGCGGCTGTGGACGCCCTCGGCCGCGTGGGAAACTGCTCCACCACCGCGCAGCCTCCGACCGCCCCCGAGAAGGGTTTGACCGACTCCCATGACCCCCCAGACTGACGAGAGTCCCCTCGTCGACGACATCGCGGCCCGCATCCGCGCGCGGATCATGAACGGCGAGCTGGCGATCGGCAAACCGCTGCGCCAGGCGGCGCTGGCCACCGAGTTCGGGGTCAGCCGCACGCCGGTTCGCGAGGCGCTGCGTCAGCTGCAGAACGGCGGGCTGATCGAGATGCAGCCGAACCGTGGTGCGGTGGTTCGGGTGCCCGCGCCCTGGGAGGTGCGCCAGGCCTACGAGGTGCGTGCCGAACTGGAGGGAATGGCCGCCAGGCGCGCCGCCTCCCGCATCACCGAACGCGGGCTCGCCGCGCTGCGCGAGCACAACGCCGTACTGTGCGAGGCCGTGGCAGGCGCCGCGGGTCAGGGGGCGGGGGGTGGGAGCACCACCACGACCGCGGCCAACGACTGTTTCCACACGGTCATCTGCGAGGCGGCCGACAATCCGTGGCTGACCCGGATGATCGACCGGATCAACGAGAGCTTCCCGCGCAACGTCTCCTCGCTCGCCCTCGCCGGCGACGAGCGCCACCGGCAGCTGAACATCCGTCAGCACGAGGCCGTGATCGACGCGTTGGCCGCGCACGACGCCGACCTCGCCGACGCGTTGATGCGCGAGCACGTCATGAGTTCCGGTGAGCATCTGACGGCCTGGTACGAGCGCCGTTCCCAGACCGTCTTCCACGGCTGACCGGCGGGTCCGGGGCGACCCGGCGCGGCGCTTCACGGGGCGCCACCGGGAAACAGGCGGGCCGGGGAGAGGAAATCCAGGTCCGGGCGGGCGATTCCGCACACGAGGTCGGCCAGTGCCTCGCCGATCGCCGGTCCGAACTTGAACCCGTGCCCCGAGCACGCCGACGCCACCAGCACCTGCGGTACGCCCGGCACTTCGCCGACGATGAAACGCCGGTCGGCGGTCATCGTGTAGAGGCACGTCAGGCTCTGGGTCACGGGGCCGGCGCCGGGCAGGACTTGGGCCACGGCCTCGGCGAGCAGGGCGAGTTCATCGTTGGTGGCTTGGGGCCGGGGAGCGCGGGGGTCCCAGGGCGGCCCGCTGTCGAGTCCCGCCTTGAGGCCGCGGCCGTCGGTCGCGGGGAACCCGTACAGGAGGCCTTGCGGCAGGTCGACGGAGAAGCTGCCGAGGCCGGAGGAGCCGAGCGGTCCCGCCGGGTCGGCGGCGAAATAGGCGTTGACGATGCGAGTGACCGTCAGATGTGGTGCGAGAGACGGGACTTGGGCTGCTGTCCAGGGGCCGGTGCACAGCACCAGGCGGCGGGTGCGCAGGGCGGCCTTGCCGGTGTGGACCACGACCTCGTCGCCGTCCGGTTCCCAGCCGAGGACGGGGGCGTGGTCGTGGAGGTGCGCGCCCGCGCGTTCGGCGAGGGTCAGTTGGGCGCGCAGCGTCTCCTGCGCGTCGATGATGCCGGCGCGCGGGTCGTGCACCGCGGTGAATCCGGTGGGCAGCCGCAGTCCCGGGAAGATCCGTGCCGCCTCGTCGGCGTCGACCTGACGGCAGCCGGGGCCGCGCAGGGGATCGGGGCGGTCCTGCGGCGCCGCGTACAACCCGCCTGTGATGTCGAGCAGTTGGGCCTTCGAGGTGCCTTGCAGCTCCGACCAGGCCCGGTAGGCGGTGTCGACCAGGGAGTCCCAGTCGGGGTGGGGGTAGGCGCGGCGGATCATCCGGGTCGCCCCGTGCGAGGAACCCAAGTCGTGGCCCAGGCCGTACTGTTCGAGCCCGAGGACGTCGAGTCCGCGTGCGGCCAGGTGACGTAGGGCGGCACTGCCGTGTACGCCGAGACCTACGACTATCGCGTCGTGGTGGCGGGGGTGGGGGCGTGGAGGGCGCGGGGTCGGGGCGGGAGCGGGTGCCGGCCCGGTGGTGGCGATCGCGGGTGCGGGTGTGGTCGCGGGTTGCGAGGGCGACCTCGGAGCCGGACCCTGCGTGACCGCGGGCGTGGACGTGGCCTTCCGAGGTGCCGAGTGCGACGGCGCAGGCGCTGCGGGATCGCTCCCCGGCTCCGCGGCCTCAGGGACTGCGCTCCCCGGCCACGCGTCCGCCGACCACGCGTCCCGCCGAGCCACAGCCGTTGCCGTACCGCGCCCCTGGAGGCAGACGATCTCCCGAACCGCCTCCACCAGCGCGTCCAGATCGTCCTCGTCGTTGTAGACGTGAACCGAGGCCCGGACCACCTTGGTCAGCCCCCGGTGATCCATGTCCCAGCGGCCGTGTCCCGCCGGTACCGCTATCAAGTGGACCCGGCGGTAGGTGAGTTGGCGTTGCACCTCGGAGGCGTCCAGGCCGTCGATCACGAAAGTGACGATGGCGCCGCCCGCGGCCGGCGGGTCGGTGACATGTACCCTCGGCAGGGCGGCGAGGCGTTGCCGTAGTGACCCGGCGAGGGTGGCCAGGTGCCGGGCGACGGTGTCGACGCCGAGTGTGCCGAGGTCGGTCAGGGCGGCGCCGAGGCCGAGGCGCAACGCGTGGGCGGCTTCCCACAGTTCGAAGCGTTTGGCGTCCGGGACCAGTTCCCAGCTTCGTTCGGCGGTCCATCGGGCGCCTCGGACATCGGGCGCCTCGGGGGCGAGCCGGTCCAGGAGCGGGCGGCGGACGGCGAGCAGGCCGGTGCCGCGTGGTCCGCGCAGAAACTTGCGGCCGGTTCCGATGAGCAGGTCGCAGCCGATGGCACCCATGTCCACCGGCAGTTGGCCGAGCGACTGGGTGGCGTCCAGCAGGAAGGGCACCCCGTGGGCACCGGCCAACGCGCCGATCGCGGCGGCGGGTTCGACCAGTCCCGAGGAGGTCGGCACATGGGCGGCCGTCACGAGTGCGGCCGGTCCCGCGCGCAACGCTGCCTCCAGGGCCTCCAAGTCCACTGCTCCGTCCGGGCCGTTGGGCAGCAGCTCGACCAGGACACCGTGGTCGCGTTCGACCGACAGCAGATGCAGCGCGCTGCTGACGTAACTGGAGCGGGCCGCCAACACCCGGTCGCCGGGACGTAGTCGTAGCGCCGACACGGCCCGCTGCCAGCCGGCCGTCGCGCTCTCGACGAGGGCGACCTCCTCCAGCCGCGCCCCGAGGAGCTCGGCGGTACGCGCGTAAACGGCCTCCAGGGCGGGAGCCGCGTGCTTCGCGGCCTCGTAGCCGCCGGACAGGCTCTCCGCGCGCAGGTGGTCGATGACCGCCTCGACGGTGCCGTTGGCGAGCAGGGCCGCACCGGCGGAGTTGAAGTGGTGACCGGTGAACGAGCCGGGGGTGCGAGCGCGTTCGGCCGCGACGTTCAGGGTGCGCGGGGGCGGTGGGTTCGGGGGCGAGGCGGCCGTGCCGGCCGTCACGGGCGCGCTCACAGGGCGATCGTCACGCTCTTGAGCTCGGTGAACCCGTCGACGGCGGCGTCGCCGAGGTCCCTGCCGAGGCCTGACTGCTTCATCCCGCCGAAGGCCACGGCGGGGTCGAACTCGTTGTACGTGTTGACCCACACGGTGCCGGCCTCCAGCGCGGCGGCCGTGCGGTGGGCGCGGGCCAGACTGCCGGTCCAGACGCCGGCGGCAAGGCCGTACTCGCTGTCGTTGGCCAGCGCGATCGCCTCCTCCTCGCTGTCGAAGGGCATGATCGTGGCGACCGGGCCGAAGATCTCCTCCCGGGCGATCCGCATGTCGGGGGTGACCTCGGTGAACACCGTCGGCGGCACGAACCAGCCCGGCCCGGCCGGGAGTTCACCGCGCACGGCCACCTCGGCGCCCTCGGCGCGGCCCAGTTCGACGTAACCGGTGACGCGGTCGTACTGCTCCTGCGACACCAGAGGGCCGATGTTGATACCGCCCGCGAGCCCGGGGCCGATCCGTAGCGCCTCCACCGCCGGCACCAACCGGTCCAGGAACTCCTTGACGATCGTGCGCTCCACCAGCAGCCTGCTGCCCGCCGTGCACATCTGCCCGGAGTGCCCGAACACCGCGCGCACGGCGTTCGGTACGGCGGCGTCGAGATCGGCGTCGGCGAAGACGATGTTGGGGGACTTGCCGCCCAGTTCGAGCGTGAGCCGCTTCAACGACGGCGCCGCCGCGGCCATGATGTGCCGCCCGACCTCGGTCGACCCGGTGAAGGACACCTTGGCGACGCCGGGATGGGCGACCAGCTCCGCGCCCGTACGGCCGTCACCGGTCAGCACGTTGACCACGCCCTCGGGGACGCCCGCCTCCAGACACAGCGCGGCCAGCCGCAGTGCGGTGAGCGGGGTCTGCTCGGCGGGCTTGACGACGATCGTGCAGCCGGCGGCCAGGGCCGGGGCGAGCTTCCAGGCGGCGATCATGAAGGGGAAGTTCCACGGCAGTACGGCGGCCACCACGCCCACCGGTTCGCGGACGCTGTACACGTGCCGGTCGGGGCCGGCCGCGTGCACGGTGCCTGCCAGCCGGGTCGGGGTGCCCGCGAAGTGGCGGACGGCCTGCAGGCCCAACTCCACATCGCCGCGGGCGCGCTCGATGGCCTTGCCGTTGTCCAGGGTGTCCAGCACCGCCAGTTGCTCGGCGTCGCGCTCCACCAGATCGGCGAGGCGCAGCAGGACGTCACGGCGCTGCCGGGGCGACAGCCCGCGCCAACGGCGGTCCCGGTGCGCGGTGTTGGCGGCCTCGACCGCTGCCGACACCTCTGCGGAGCCCGCCTGGGCGACTGTGGTGAGCTGCTCCCGGGTGGCGGGGTCGAGCACCGGAATGCGCTCCGTCGCGGTGCCGGTGGTCCACTCGCCGCCGATGAGCATGGGCTCGCAGTCCGGCAGTTGAGGGATTTCGATGCTGGGGTCCACCTTGCTCTCCTTCACGCCTGGCGTCCGGGACGGTGAGTGGGGTCGGGCCACGGCTCGCGGACCGCCGTGGACACCGCCCGGGCTGTGGTCAGGACGCAGCGGTCGAACTCCGCCTCGCCGTGCTTGGGGTTGGCGTCGGTCACGTCCCTGCCCCAGACCCCGGTCTCGCTGACCTGGTCCATGCGGTAGTCCCAGAACGAGTCGACGTCGACGTGGGAGGTGGCCCGATCCATCCGGACCAGCTCCGGCGCGAGGTGCTGCATGACGGACGTCTCGAAGAAGTTGGCGTGCATCAACGCCCGGCCATAGGTGACATGTCCGTCGACCTCGGGCCCGGGGTACATCGTCACGTACCCCAACGCCCGTACCCGAGCGTCACGATGACGGACCCTCAGTTTCTCGGCCGACACGTCGAGCGCGCCGTTGTTCCAGATGTGCCCGTTCAGCAGCACGAACTGCCGTACTCCGGAGGCGTACAGCGAGTCGATGACGTCCTCGACGACGGCGATCATGGTCTCCGGCCGCAGGGCCACCGTTCCGGCGAAGTCGCCGTGGGACGCGGACACCCCGAAGCTCAGGGGCGGCAGGACGGGCACGCCGGTGAGTGCGGAGACGCCGAGGGCGACCGCCTCGCAGATCCGGGTGTCCACGGCGAGGGGAAGATGAGGGCCGTGCTGTTCGGTTGCGCCCACGGGGATGATGACGGCGTCCTGGCCCGCGGCCGTGGACTCCGCCTCCGGCCAGGTCAGCTCCTCCCACATCACCGGTGACCCGGATCCGCCCAACTGCGCGGCGAGTTCGGGGACATCGAGCCCTGTGGGGATGGTTCGTCCGGACGGACCGGTGACGAAGACGGACGACATGGCTCTCCTCTCCTCGGGACCGATGGCGTTCACCATCGGCGTCGGCTCTTCTCGGGCAGCAGGTCCAGGGCGCGCAACGGGACGGGCTCGTTCCCGTCGACCGTGGTGACCCACACGGTGGCGTCCGGGCAGTAGTCGCTGATGAGTTCACGGCACACCCCGCACGGAGCGATGATCCGGAACCATCCCGCCGGCTTGATCTGTACCGAGACCACCGACGTGATGCTCAGCTCCGCACCGGCGGGCAGCGCGCCCCGGGCGGTGCCCATGGCCACGCCCTCGGCACAGATCGAACTGCGTCGGCAGGAGCCCTCCACGTGGACCCCGGTGTGCACCCGGCCGTCGGCGGTACGCAGGGCGGTCGCGACCTCGTGGCGGCCCGACTGCCACACCCGGGCCAGCAAGTGCTGGGCGGTGGCGAGGAGTTCGATGTCGTCCTCGTCCATCGACGCCGGTACGGTCACGGGCCGCGCGCCCACGGTGCTCATACCGCCAGCCCCAGCAGCCGGGCCATGTTGCCGCCCTCGACGAGCGCCCGGTCCTTCTCGTCCTCGACCGCCTTCGCGATCTTCATCCGCTCCAGGTCGAAGTCCGAGCCGGGCCATTCGCTGCCCATGAGGATCTTCTCCGGACCGAGCCGTGCGTAGGCGCGCTTGACGTCGCTCATCAGCGTCGCCGACGTCTCCAGGTACACGTGCGGCTGCCGTTCGGCCACGATGATCGCCTCCGGAACGTTCCACACCGCCCCCATGTGGGCGATGATCGTGGGCACTTGGGGGTGGTCCCGGGCGATCTCCTCGATGGCCAACGGCGCGCAGAACGCGTCGTCGAGGGCGTTGATCAGCACCAGCAGCCCGCGCCGCGCACACGCTTCGAAGACCGGGTCGAGGAGACCGTGGTCGGCGACGTGGTAGCCGTGCAGACTCGGGTGCAGCTTCAGACCGACCAGGCCCGCGTCGGCCATCCGGTCGATCTCGTCGAGCGCGTCGTCGGCCTGCGGCATCACCTGCCCGAAGCCGAAGAACCGGTCCGGGTACGAGGCCACCAGCGAGGCGATGAAGTCGTTCTCGATGCGCTGCGCGAGCGAGCACACCATCGCCATGTCCACTCCGGCCGCGTCCATCCGGTCGAGGATGCGGCGCGGCTCGAAGGGTTTGTACGGCGGCGGGGCCTGGCCTTTGCGGGCGCCGGTGAGGTAGTCGGAACGGCCGCGGACGTCCTGAGTGGTGTTGTACGCGTCGATGATCAAGGCGGTTCGTCCTTACTCGCTACTCGCGACTTGCTGCTCGCTTGAGACCAGGGGCAGATGGCAGCGCACACTGCGTCCCGGCGCGATCTCGCGCAGCTCGGGCGCGCTGGTGCGGCACCGCTCGGTGGCGATGGGGCACCGGGTACGGAACAGACAGCCCTCGGGCGGATCAGCCGGGTCGGGCAACTCACCCTCCAGCACCTGCTGTTCGCGCGCCTCTCCGGGCCGTAGCACGGGAACGGAGGACAGCAGTGCCCGGCTGTAGGGGTGCGCGGGGGCGGCGAAGAAGGCGTCCCGGGAGGCGACTTCGATGATCTGGCCGAGATACATGACCGCGATCCGGTCGGCGATGTGCCGTACGACACCCAGGTCGTGCGAGATGAACAGCATCGTCAGGCCCCGGTCGCGGACCAGGTCCGACAGCAGGTTCAGCACCTGGGCCTGGATCGACACGTCCAGCGCCGAGACGGCCTCGTCGGCCACCACGAACTGCGGTGACGAGGCCAACGCCCGTGCGATGCCGATGCGTTGGCGCTGGCCGCCGGAGAACTCGTGCGGCCTGCGCCCGCCGGTCTCGGCGCCGAGACCGACCAGGTCGAGCAGTTCGGCCACCGCCTTCGCGGCCTCGGCGCGGGAGGCGCCACGTGACCGCAGCAGGGGTTCGGCGACGATGTCGGCGATCCTTCGGCGCGGGTTCAGCGAACCGAACGGGTCCTGGAAGACCATCTGCAACTCGGCCCGCGTACGGCGCAGTTGACGACCGCGCAGCCGGGTGAGGTCGGTGCCGTCGAACTCGATGCGGCCCGAGGCGGGTTCGATCACGCGCAACAGGGCGCGGCCGAGCGTGGACTTGCCGCACCCCGACTCGCCGACCAGACCGAGGGTCTCGCCCTGAAGGATGTCGAGGTCGACGTCCCGCAGCGCCCTGACCCGGCCGCCCGCCCGGCCCGGGTACTCGACACGCAACTCGCGGGCCTGGATGAGCGCGGCGGTCATGCGATGCCTCCCTGGGAGCGGGCCGTTGCGCGGGCGGGGGAGGGCAGCACGCAGGCGTCGAGGTGCCCGTCGTCGCCGTGCCGCTGCCGCAGTACGGGCCGCTCGGAACACGCGTCGTGGACGAAGGGACACCGGGGAGCGAACGCGCACCCGGACGGCCGGTCCACCCCGGTCAGCGGGCTGCCCGCGATGGTCGGCAGCCGCCGTACGACAGGACCGTCGATCGGCGGGACCGAGCCCAACAACCCCATCGTGTAAGGGTGTTGGGGGCGGAAGAGCACCTCCTCACGCAGTCCCTGCTCCACGATCCGGCCCGCGTACATCACCGCCACCCGGTCGGCGACCTCGGCCACCACACCCAGGTCGTGGGTGATCAGCAGCACGGAGGTGCCGTGGTCGCGCTGGACGCGTTTGAGGACGGCGAGTACCTGGGCCTGGATGGTGACGTCGAGTGCGGTGGTGGGTTCGTCGGCGATCAGTACGGCGGGGTCGTTGGCCAGGCCCATGGCGATCATCACGCGCTGGCGCATGCCCCCGGACAGTTGGTGGGGGTAGGCGCGCGCCGTGCGGTCCGGGCCGGCGATGCCGACTTCGCCGAGCAACTCGACGGCCCGGCCCATCGCCTGACTCCGCGTCAGATCTCGGTGGGCGCGGATCATCTCGGAGACCTGGGCGCCCGCCCGGTGCAGGGGGTTGAGCGCGGCGAGCGCGTCCTGGAAGACGACCGCGATGTCCTTGCCCCGCACACCGCACAACTCCCGCTCCGACGCGGCGACGAGATCACGGCCCTTGAAGGCCACCTCGCCGCTGATGTGGGTGCGCGGACCGCGGTTCAGGCCGACCAGGCTCATCGACAGCGCGGACTTCCCGGACCCCGACTCGCCCACCAGCGCGAGGACTTCGCCCTGCCGCAGGGTCAGATCGACGCCGTCGACGGCGGGCAGTCGTCCGCTCGGCACGTCGAACTGGACGCGCAGGTCCCGGACTTCGAGCACGGGCGCGGACGTCATGAGCCGTCGCCCACGGCCAGGGCCGCCGTGTGGATCAGGTCGGCGACGCGCTCCGGCCACACCAGGGTCGTGTAGTGGCTGCCCGGCACATGCTCGACCGTGGCCTTCATCCGGGCCGCCATGTCGTTCTGGATCTCCGGGCGCAGTGTGCGGTCGTCGTCGGCGACCAGGTACCAACTGGGCAGGGTGCGCCAGGCCGGTGCACCGGTCGGCTGCCTGAAGATGAGGTTCTCCGCCTTGCGCCCCTCCGCCTCGACGACGGCCCGCTGCTCCGGCGAGAGATCGGGACCTATCTCCGCCCAGAACTCCTCGCTCGTCTCGGACTTCCACTCACCGTTCGGGCCGCGCCGCATGTACTTGGAGATCTCGGCCTCCACGTACCGCTCGACGATCTCGTTGACCGTCTCGCCCTCGTCCGGTCCGAACGCGGCTATGAAGACAAGGCCTTTGACGCGCGGATCGCGGCCGACGTTGCTGATCACCGCGCCGCCGTAGGAGTGCCCGGCCAGGAGCACCGGGCCCGTCGTCTCCTCCAACACGGCCGCCGTGTTGGCGACATCGTCCTCCAGCGAGGTCATCGGGTTGGTGACGGTGAACAGCCGGTGGCCGCGGGCCGCCAGCAGGGGCCGCACCGCCGACCAGGTCGTCGGCCGTCCGCCGGCGCCGTGGACCAGCACGATGTCCATGCGGGTCATCCTTTCCGTAGCCGCGGATCGAGGACCGTGTAGAGCAGATCCACCGCGTGGTTGACCAGGGTGAAGAGGAGGGCGATGGCGAGGGCGGCGCCCTGCACGACGGGGTAGTCGCGTTGCAGGACGCCCTGGACGAGCAGGCGGCCGACACCGGCGTACGAGAAGACCGTCTCGGTGATCACCGACCCGCCCAGCAGGGAGCCGAACTGGAGCCCGAGGACGGTCACGATGGGCAGCCACGAGTTGCGCAGCACGTGGTGACGGATCACCACGCTCTCGCTCAGACCCTTCATCCGGGCGGTCCGCACGAAGTCGTCGTCCAGGACCTCCAGCACCGAGGCGCGCACGATGCGGGTGATGAACCCGGCCATCGACAGCGCCAACGTGACGGCGGGCAGGATCAGATGCTGGATCCAGGGCCACACCAGCTCGGGGCGGTTCTGCAGGATCGCGTCGAGCAGCACGAAGTTGGTGGTCGGGTTGTAGTCGAGCGAACTGGGCAGCCGGCCCAGCACCGGGAGCCAGCGCAGCCACACGCCGAACACGACGATGCCGAGCACCCCGAGCGCGAACCAGGGCAGCGAGAAACTCACCGTGGCCACGGCCCGCGTCGACTGGTCGATCCAACTGCCCTTGCGCAGCGCGGCGATGACCCCGGTGACGACCCCGAGCAGGACCGCGATCGTCATCGCCGCGAGCGTCAGTTCGATGGTGGCGGGGAGGGCGTCGCCGAGCAGACCCAGGACGCTGTTCGAGCCGTAGAACGAGGTGCCGAGCCGGAGATGCACCAGGTCGTTGAGGAAGCTGCCGTACTGGACGAGGAGCGGTCGGTCGAGGCCGAGTGCCTTGTTGACGCGTGCCTCGTTCGCCGCCAGGCCGGCCGCGGAGAGGTTGTTGCCGCCGGCCGCGAGCGAGGTCGCCGGTGAACCGGGCAGCAGGCGCATCGCGAGGAACACCAGGCTGGCCAACGCGAACAGCACGACGGGGATGACCGCGAGCCGGCGTAGCACCAACAGGGCTGTTCCCGCTGCCCACTTGGGCCTGCGGACGGCGAGCAGTGCGGTGGTCACGCCGGCCCCCGTACGTCGAGCGCGTCGCGCAGGTCGTCGCCCACGAAGTTGCAGGCGACGACGAACAGCAGCGTGAACGTCGCGGGCAGGACGACCAGTCGGGGTGCCGAGTAGAGGAACTCCTGTCCCGCCTGGACCATGTAGCCCCAGTCGGGCTGCGGGGGTTGGATGCCCAGGCCGAGGTAGGACAGACCTGCGGCGAAACCGGCCGCGATGGAGAGGGTCATGACCACTTGAGCGAGCATCGGTCCGGCGATGTTCGGGAGGAGTTCGCGGGCGAGGATGCGCGGAGTGCGGGTGCCGCCCAGCTTGGAGGCGACGACGTAGTCACGGGCGGCCTCACGGGCGGTCAGGGCACGGGCGAGCCGGGCCAGACCGGGCGCGAGGGACACGCCGATCCCGAAGACCAGACTGACCGTTCCCGGCCCCGCGGCCGCCACCAGCAGGATCACCAGCAGGATGGACGGAAACGCGAGCGCGAGGTCCACGATCCGCATCAGGACCTGCTCCACGACGCCCCCGAGGTACCCGGCGACCAGTCCGATCCCGGTGCCGACGACGGCTGCCAGCGTGGTCGCCGCGAACGCCACGAGCAGCAACGGCCGTGCGCCGTGCACCAGTCGGGCCAGTTCGTCACGGCCCAGGTCGTCCGTGCCGAACGGATGCCCGGCGGACCCCATCGGCAACAGCGCCGACGACGTCTGACGCAGCGGGTCCGCCTGGACGAACAGCGGCCCTACGACGGCCACCAGGACCAGCGCGACGAGGACGAGCCACGACAGCACGGCCGGCCAGGACCGCCCCAAACGACGCCGACGCCATGCGGCCAGGACGGTCCGCGCGGTCGAGGAGGCAGGGGGCGTCGGCGGCCGTGCGGTCGCCACGGGCGCCGGAGCGGCCGTCGTCTCAGACACTGGCCTTCTCCATGTAACAGCGATGGTTGGCCAGCGCCGCGGTGTTCATGTGCTTCACCTTCGAGCCGCTCACCACGAGGTTGGCGAAGCAGCCCAGCATCGACAGCACCATGTAGTCCTCCGCCCAACGGCGCTGGATCTTGGTGTACGCGGCCGTGCGCTGTGCGCCGAGGGGAAGGTTCTTGGCGGTCTCCAGGTCCGCCGCGAGGGAGGCGACGCCGTCGAGGGTGTCCATGCCGGTGATCGTCGCGCCGTAGAGCCCGGTGGGGCTGGCCATGGCGCCGACCATGTCGTTGGCGTCCGGGACGTAGGTGTTGCGCTCCCAGATCATCAGGTCGTGGTAGTCGTCCTTGCCGTCGAGCAGCCGGGTGAAGTAGGTGGCCGGGTCGACGGAGGTCGTGACCACCTTGAATCCGACGTCGGTGAGGTTCTGGGCGACGATCTGCGCGGCCTTCGGGTGCCAGGAGTCGCTGGCCGCCATGAGCCGGATACGTCGGCCGCCCGCGCCGGCCTCGGCGACGAGCTTCTTCGCCTTGGCGGTGTCCTGGGTGCTGAGGTCGGCGAGGCTGGTGTCGTAGCCGCTCTGCGCGGGCGGGATGGCGTAACCCCCGGGCAGGGCGCCGACGCCGTAGAAGGCCTGGTCGAGGATGGACTTGCGGTCGATCGCGAGGTTGATGGCCTGGCGGACCTTGAGCTCGGGGACGCGGCGGGCGTCGATCATCAGGATCGCGTTGGCGTTGTACGGCGTCTTGTAGACCGTCACCGAGTCGTCCTTGCGGAGCTGCGCGGCGGCGGAGTACGGGGTGAACTGGGTGGCCGAGATGTCGCCGCTGAGCAGCGAACTGACGATCGTCGAGGGGTCCTGGACCTGGCGCAGCACCAGCCGGTCGACGGGCGGTCTGCCGAGGCGGAAGTCGTCGAAGGCCGTGAGGGTGATGGACTGGCCGGAGGTGGCGGCGGAGAAGGCGAAGGGGCCGGTGCCGACGAGGTGCTTGCCGATGTCGGCGCCGTACTTCTTCAGCGCGGCCTTGGAGATGATGCGGCCACCGATGTCGGAGAGTTGGCCGAGGGCGGTACGGTCCGGCTTCTTGAGGACCATCTTGACGGTGAGGTCGTCCGGGGCGGTCAGCGAGGCGACGTTCGCGCCGAGGTCGGACAGCGGGCGGGTGGCGCCCTTGGGGAGCGTCTTGTCCTTCTCGTCGAACTGCCGGCCCAGGCTGGCCAGCACGTCCGCCGAGGTGAGCGTCGTACCGTCGTGGAACTTGACGCCCTCGCGCAGGGCGAAGGTGTAGGTGAGTTGGTCCTCGGAGATCGTCCAGCTCTTGGCGAGGTCGGGGGTGGGTTCGTTGGTCTCGAAGGAGATGAAGGTCAGGCCCCGACAGATGCAGTCGACGGCCATCCAGTCGCCCAACGAGGTGTAGAACGACGGGTCGTTGACCGCGCTGGTGGCGTCGATGGCCAGGGTCAGCGTGCCGCCCTTGCCGCTTCCCTTGGCGTCGTCGGCCGCGGCACCGCAGGCGCTGAGCAGGGCGGGGAGCCCGAAGCCGACTCCCACTCCCAGGAGCCCCGCGCCCCGGAGCATGGTGCGGCGTGACGCCGTCGACGGGGCGGAGCCGGGTGAGGACGATCCAGCTGACTGGTCCGGCATGTGGGCCTCCTTGGGCACCGATCCTCGAATAATGGATCTCAAAGTGTCGAGATTGGATCCAAAAACATGTTCACGGGCCACAGGGTCTCTCTCGTGTCCCGGGCGTTAAAGGCGTGTGAACCGAGCTGTGGGTGCGATCCCGTCACTACCGGCTACGCGCCGGACGGCCCTCGACGGCGCATCAACTCCGGCCAGACCACGGGGTCGTGACCGGGGATGAGCTCGTAGCCGCGTTCGGCGGCGATGCGCTTGAGGCGGCGGATGGGCTCCACCGTGCGCTCCGGGTCGACACCGATCGAGGCACCGATCGGGCGCTCGTGCTCGATGTTCTCGGTGAGGTCGGCGGCGTCGAAGGCGAACACGAAGCCGCCGCCGTCCGCGAGGTCCACGACGAAACTCTGGTGCCCGGGGGTGTGCCCGGCGGTCAGTACGGCGGTCACGCCCGGGGCGAACTCCACGTCCCCGTCGGCCTGTTGCCAGTCGATACGAGGGTCGTCGAAGTCGACGCGGAAGATCGAGTTGCGCTCGACGTCGGGCTGCCCGGACAGTCCGTAGGCGAGTTCCTCGCGTTGTACATGCACCGGCACCCGCCCCGCGAAGTGCTTGAGCCCGCCCGCGTGATCGGCGTGCAGATGACTGACGGCCACCGCGTGGATCGCGTCCATCGGGATGCCGGCCGCGTCGAGGGCCTCCTTCAGGGGCTCGCCGGGGCCCGGCAGGATCGGCCGGTAGTTGGGGGAGCCGTAGAAGCGGCGGCGCAGGGCCGGGTCCCGGATCAGTGCCGTGTTGAAGCCGGTGTCGAGCAACAGCCAGCCGCCGTCGCACTCCAGGAGGACGGCCGGTACGGGTTCACGCAGCCGTTCCTCGTACGGGGCGCCGTGCACGGAGACGGACTTGGGGAGTTCCTCCCAGCCCAGCAGCAGGGGCACGATCCTGCGTACACCGTGGCGTGGTGTCATGAGGGCTGCGGGTGAGGCGGCAGGCACATGGGTGTGATCCGTTCAGGGAGCGCGGAGTTCAGGTTCAGGTGTCGGGTCCAGGGGTCGGTCCAGGGCTCGATGGTGGGGATCCACACTTTAAGTATGTGGATCCAAAGAGCGGTTGCCGGGAGGTGAACAAGTTCTCTCCCCCGCCGTGCGACGACTGCGGTCACGGGTCGGTGATGTCGAGGGTGACCTTGGACAGGGGACAGCTCATGCACGCCAGCACACAGCCGTCGGCCTTCTGACGTGGCGTGAGGCAGTTCGGCTCGTTCTGGGTGGCCAGTAGGCGGGACAGGCACCCCTTCCGGTCAGGATTCGAGAAGCGCGAGGCCACGCGTTACCCCTAGCGTGACTGCCAGGTACATCACCGTGTACCGGAAGCGGACGTACCGCTCGAAGGCTGGTTGGATCGAGCCGGGCGATGTCCGCCGAGAGACCGTCGGCGGCCCGGCACAACGGAGGGAAGGCACGATGAGCAAGGCCACGAGGACGGATACGCAGCCATCCGCGCTGCACGCTGCCGACAGCCACGACCTGATCCGCGTGCACGGGGCGCGCGAGAACAATCTCAAGGACGTCAGCATCGAGATCCCGAAGCGTCGGCTGACGGTGTTCACCGGTGTCTCCGGCTCGGGCAAGAGCTCGCTCGTGTTCGACACGATCGCCGCGGAGTCGCAGCGGCTGATCAACGAGACGTACAGCGCCTTCGTGCAGGGATTCATGCCGACCCTCGCCCGGCCCGAGGTCGACGTCCTCGACGGGCTGACCACCGCGATCATCGTCGACCAGCAGCGGCTGGGCGCCGACCCCCGCTCCACGGTCGGCACCGCCACCGACGCCAACGCCATGCTGCGCATCCTCTTCAGCCGGCTCGGAAAGCCGCACATCGGCTCGCCCAAGGCGTTCTCCTTCAACGTCGCCTCGATCAGCGGCGCGGGCGCGGTCACCATGGAACGCGGCGGACAGAAGGTGAAGGAGCGCCGCAGCTTCAGCATCACCGGCGGCATGTGCCCGCGCTGCGAGGGCCGGGGCTCGGTCACCGACCTCGACCTCACCCAGCTCTACGACGACTCCAAGTCCCTTGCGGAGGGCGCGATCACCGTCCCGGGCTACACGGGCGGCGGCTGGAACTCCCGGCTCTACAGCGAGTCGGGCTTCTTCGACCCGGACAAGCCGATCCGAAAGTTCACGAAGAAGGAACTGCAGGACTTCCTCCACCGCGAGCCGACCCGGATGAAGATCGCGGGCATCAACATGACCTACGAAGGTCTGATCCCGCGCATCCAGAAGTCGATGCTCGCCAAGGACCGGGAGGGCATGCAGCCGCACATCCGGGAGTTCGTGGACCGCGCGGTCACCTTCACCACCTGCCCCGAGTGCGACGGCACCCGCCTCAACGAGGGCGCCCGGTCCTCGAAGATCAAGCGGATCAGCATCGCCGACGCCTGCGCGATGCAGATCAGCGACCTGGCCGAGTGGGTCCGCGGCCTCGACGAACCGTCGGTGGCGCCGTTGCTCGCCGCGCTGCAACAGGCCCTCGACTCGTTCGTGGAGATCGGTCTCGGCTACCTCTCGCTGAACCGGCCGGCGGGCACGCTGTCGGGCGGTGAGGCACAGCGCGTCAAGATGATCCGCCACCTCGGGTCGTCGCTCACCGACGTCACGTACGTCTTCGACGAGCCCACCATCGGCCTGCACCCGCACGACATCCAGCGCATGAACGACCTGCTGCTGCGCCTGCGCGACAAGGGCAACACGGTGCTCGTCGTGGAGCACAAGCCGGAGACCATCGTGATCGCCGACCACATCGTCGACCTCGGTCCCGGCGCCGGTACGGCGGGCGGCACCGTCTGCTTCGAAGGCACCGTCGAGGGACTGCGCACCGGCGGCACCATCACCGGCCGGCACTTCGACGACCGGGCGTCCCTCAAGGAGTCGACGCGGAAGCCCACCGGCATGCTGGAGATTCGGGGCGCCGCGACCAACAACCTCCAGGAAGTCGACGTCGACATCCCGCTCGGCGTGCTCGCCGTCATCACCGGTGTCGCCGGCTCCGGCAAGAGCTCGCTCGTGCACGGGTCGATCCCGGCCGGCGAGGACGTGGTCTCCGTCGACCAGGGCGCCATCCGGGGCTCACGCCGCAGCAACCCGGCGACGTACACCGGACTCCTCGAACCGATCCGGAAGGCCTTCGCCAAGGCCAACGGCGTGAAGCCGGCCCTGTTCAGCGCCAACTCCGAGGGCGCCTGCCCCACCTGCAACGGCGCCGGCGTCATCTACACGGACCTGGCGATGATGGCCGGCGTGGCCACCACCTGCGAGGACTGCGAGGGGAAACGGTTCGACGCGTCGGTGCTGGAGTACCACTTCGGCGGCCGTGACATCAGCGAGGTGCTCGCGATGTCGGTGACCGAGGCGGAGGAGTTCTTCGGCGCGGGCGAGGCGGCGACACCGGCCGCGCACCGGATCCTGACGCGGCTCGCCGACGTGGGCCTCGGCTACCTCAGCCTCGGCCAGCCGCTCACCACCCTCTCCGGCGGCGAACGCCAACGCCTCAAGCTGGCCACCCACATGTCGGAGAAGGGCGGCGTCTACGTCCTCGACGAGCCCACCGCCGGCCTCCACCTCGCCGACGTCGAGCAGTTGCTCGGCCTGCTCGACCGGCTCGTCGACTCCGGCAAGTCGGTCATCGTCGTGGAACACCACCAGGCGGTCATGGCCCACGCCGACTGGATCATCGACCTCGGCCCCGGCGCGGGCCACGACGGTGGCAAGATCGTCTTCGAGGGCACACCGGCCGACCTGGTCGCCGCCCGCTCGACGCTCACGGGGGAGCACCTGGCGGGGTACGTCGGCGCTTGAACGAGGAGATGGGGACAGGCTCGCGACCTTCGGCGATCGGGGTCAGCGGAGCGTGGCGATGGCCGTGCCGAGGAGGACTTCCTCGGCACGGTCCCACGACCAACCGATCTCGACCACGAGCGTGCGCCAGCCGGTGGGGCCGAACCAGTACCAGAGGAGGTCGCCGGTCTCCTTCGCCGAGTGGGACGGCGGGGGAGTGAGGGTGTGCAGATGGCGGGCGGCGGTGCGCAGCGCTTCCCGGTACGCGGCGGTCGCCCGCTCCCACAGCTCCTCGCCGTCCTCGTGGACGGGCAGCGCCTTGCGGATCGCCTCGTGCACCGCGAACTGCCCCTCGTTGCCCACCCGCGTGCCATGGGCCAGGGCCTTGAGGACCGCCTCCGGGGTGCGCAGTGCGAGCACATCCTTCATGGCCTGCTCGTAGCCCGAGGCGAGCACGCCCTGGTCGACGATCAGGTTCAGGATGTCGCTCTTGCTGCCGACGCTCGCGAAAACCGTCTTCGAGGCGACACCGGCCGCCGAGGCGATGTCGGCGACGGTGACCCGGCCGTAGCCACGCTCGGCGAACAGTTCCGTGGCGTGTTCGAGGATCAGCGCGCGCGTCCGTGCGGCGGCCTGTTCACGCAGCGGAGAGACGTAACGGCGCGTGGGAGGCATGCCGCCATCGTACGGTGATGAATTCAATAGGCGTGCTGTAACCTCAATCGCTGTCGGCCGACAGCGGCACCCCCTCGGAACGCATCGCACGCATCTCCCTCGAAAGGGATCACGCAATGGGCATGGACGCCACGGAACTGGCCCACGGACTCTTCCGCATCCTTGAGACCGGCGACCCGGCACTGGCCGCCGAGGTGGTGCACGAGGACTTCCACAACCGCGAGGCGGCCGTCTCGCCCACGGCCTGCGCGCTCCCCGGCCCCGCGGGAGTGCTCGCCTCCAGCGCGTGGATGCGCTCCGCCTTCAGCGACCTGAGCTTCCCCGTCCTCGGCATCGCCCACAACGACGAGCAGGTCTGGCTACGGCTGCGCATGCGGGGCCGTCACACAGGGCCCTTCGTCCGCTTCCGTGACGGCGCGCTCGACCAGGCGATACCTCCCACCGGGCGCGACGTCGACTTCGAGCAGATCCACGTGCTCGACCTCCGCGACGGCAAGGTGGTCGGACACGAGGCGGTGCGCGACGACGTCACCATGCTCGGGCAGTTGGGCGTCTTCCCGCCGAGTCCTGCTGTTGGGCTGAGCATGCTTGTCTGGAAGGTGACGGGGCGAGCCGCGCGTGCTGCCGCGGACGTGACGGCGAGGGCTGCCGAGGCGGCGGCCGGACTGGCGCGGGGGAACCCGGGGCAGACTCGCTGACCGGAGTGATGTACGGGGTCCTTATGGATGACCGGTGCTCGGGCGGGAGGCCGTACCTCCCACATGCGAGGAAACTGGTCGTGGCGCCCAGGCCGGCCAGCGGCGGAACCTGATCAAGGCCGCTTTCCGGTGGGCGGCACTCCGGCATCCCCACAGGCAGGACGGTTCACATGATCAACAGGCGAGCTCTCGGGAAGACCCTTGGGGCGGGGGCCGCGGGGACTGCGGCGGCGTCCCTGGCGGGATGGTTCGGCTCGTCTCCCGCGTCCGCCGCGACGGCCGCTTCCTCCGGGAGCGATGCGTCAACTGCCGGGCGGGCGACGGGCCTTACGTCCTCCGCGATGTCCTTCGAGTCACTGAAGCAGGTCAAGGCCGGTGAGCTGAACATCGGTTACGCGGAAGTCGGCCCGGCGAAGGGGCCGGTGGTCGTCCTGCTGCACGGATGGCCGTACGACATCCACAGCTACGTCGACGTCGCGCCGCTGCTGGCCGCCGAGGGATACCGGGTGATCGTCCCCTACCTGCGGGGCTACGGCACCACCACGTTCCGGTCGTCGAAGACCTTCCGCAACGGTCAACAGGCCGTGGTCGCGCTGGACATCATCGCCCTGATGGACGCCCTGCGGATCGAGAAGGCGTTGCTCGGCGGCTTCGACTGGGGTGGGCGGACGGCCGACATCATCGCGGCGCTGTGGCCCAAGCGGTGCAAGGCGCTGGTCTCGGTGACCGGCTATCTCATCACCAACCGGGAGAAGAACAAGCAACCGCTGCCGCCGGCGGCCGAGTTGGCGTGGTGGTACCAGTACTACTTCGCCACCGAGCGCGGGGAGCTGGGCCTGGCCCAGTACGGGCACGACTTCGCCAAGCTGATCTGGCGCAACGTCTCCCCGACCTGGCACTTCGACGACGCCACCTTCGACCGCACCGCGAAGGCCTTCGAGAACCCCGACTACGTGAGCATCGTGATCCACAACTACCGCTGGCGGCTGGGCCTCGCGGCGGGAGACCCGCGCCACGACGGCATCGAGGCCAAGCTCGCCGCGGGCCCGGCCGTCACCGTGCCCACGATCACCCTCGACGGTGAGCTGGATCCCTTCACTCCGGCGGGCGACGGGAGCGCGTACCGCGCCAAGTTCACCGGCCCGTACGGCCACCGCGCCCTCGACGGCATCGGTCACAACGTGCCGCAGGAGGCTCCAGAGGCGTTCGCGCAGGCCGTTCTGGACGCCGACCGCCTCTGATGTTCCGACCGCCCCTGATGTCGTGGACCAGTGACCATCCCGGGCGCGAACCGGGGTCGTAGGGGCGAATCTGGTGGTGACGGAAGTTCGTCCGAGAACGGAGGCGCATCCCATGGACATGAAGCTCGAAGTCGTCGTGGTGCCGGTCGGGGACGTGGACCGGGCCAAGGACTTCTATACGGCGCTGGGCTGGCGGCTCGACGCCGACGTCGCCACCGGCGAGAACTTCCGGGTGGTACAGGTGACCCCGCCGGGCTCCCCGGCCTCGGTCATCTTCGGCACCTCGGTCACGTCCCAGACACCGGGCTCGGCCCAGGGCCTGCACCTGATCGTGGACGACATCGCCGCCGCCCACGACGAACTCAAGCGGCTCGGTGCTGACCCGAGCGACGTGTTCCACGACGAGGGCGGCGTCTTCCACCATGCCGGGACCGACGCCCGCGTGCCCGGTCCGGACCCGAAGCGCAGCAGCTACGGCTCGTTCCTGTCGTTCAGCGACCCGGACGGCAACGGCTGGATCCTGCAGGAGATCACCACTCGGCTCCCGGGCCGCCTGGACCCCGCGGCCACGACCTTCGCCTCGGCCGAGGACCTGGCGAGCGCACTGCGCCGAGCTGCCGCGGCGCACGGCGAACACGAGGCGCGGACCGGCGCGGAGGATCCGGACTGGCCCGACTGGTATGCGGAGTACATGGTGCGTGAGCAGGCGGGTACCGAGTTGCCGTCGTGAGTACGGCGGCCTGCGGTCGCGCGGGGTGTCATCAGAACCCCCTGCACCCGGAGTCCTCCGTGACCCTCGCCGCGCTTCACCCGCCCGAGCGGACTGGCGAGATCCTCCACGTCAACGGCGGCCGGAGCGCCGGACGTTGAGCTCGTGGTGGCCCAACTCGCCGTAGTGGTGGGCTTTGTGGGCAGTGGTGGCGATGTATCGATTCGGCTAACACCTATCCGGATTGTGCAGGAAATGTGTACACCTTGTGATTGAATCATGCACAACTCGGCCAGGTGGCCAGATCTCGACCGTTCGGGTCCCCGTGTCCTGTCGCTCATCAGCAGGATGTCCGCGCGCTCGCGCAGGTCAGTCCGCCCGGCCGAGCCGGTACGAACGTGCGGCAGGGGCGGGAGTGGTCGATCCGCGCGCGCCCCTGCCGTAGCGCACCCTGTGTCCCCGCGCCCCTCCCGACCGGAGGCCGAACACCGGCCCGCGCCCGGCATGAACCGCAACCGTCCGCGGTCCGCCGGACGGGAGCGTGCGCCACGTCACCGTGCCGGCACACCGCGACTGCGGTGCCGCCTGCCGTCACGTACGTGAAGGGACCCCTCCATGACCGTCACAGCCACCGCCGCCACCGTCTCGGACTTCTACTACGGCGCGGTGACCCCGGTCGCCGCCTATCTGATGGCGTGTCTGGGAGCGGCCCTCGGGCTGCGGTGCACGACCCGGTCGCTGCGCCGACCGCAGCACAGAGCCCGCTGGCTGGCGCTGGGGGCCGTCTCGATCGGCTGCGGGATATGGACCATGCACTTCATCGCGATGATCGGCTTCAGCGTCGAGGGCGCGCTGGTCGACTACGACGCCACGAAGACGCTCCTGAGCCTCGTCGTGGCGATCGCGGTGGTCGCCGTAGGAGTGTTCCTCGTCGGCTACCGGGGCGGATCCCCGCTGAACCTGGGTGTGGCGGGTGTGGTCACCGGGCTCGGTGTGGCGGCCATGCACTACCTCGGGATGGCCGCCATCCACACGGACGGCACCCTTCACTACGACGCCCCGACCGTGGTGCTCTCCGTCGCGATCGCCATCGCCGCCGCCACCGCGGCACTGTGGGCGGCGGTCTCCATCCACGCGCTGTGGGCGAGCCTCGGCGCGAGCCTGGTGATGGGCGTGGCCGTGACCGGCATGCACTACACCGGCATGGCCGCGGTCTCCGTCCACCTCACGAATCTGGCCGGGTCATCGCAGTCCTCGGCCGACCTGGTCGCCTTCCTCCTGGTGATGCTCGCCGGGCCGCTCCTCGTCCTCCTGGTCGCCGCCGTGATCGTCATGTTCGACCCCGACATGATGCTCGGCGAGGGCGACGCGCAGACATCGGAGCCCGCGCCCGCCCCGCTGTTCGGCAGCGACTCCGTGTTCCCGCCGAAGGAGCCGGCCCAGCCGTCGCAGAGCCGCACCTCCTGGTGACCTGACCTGACCTGACCTCGACATCGCGAGCAGGCATACGGCCGTCCGCCGTGAGATCCGAGGGGTGTTGCGCGAGGAGCATGACCTCGATGCTCATGTGGGGGAACGGCGGGAGGTCCCACAGGGGCGCGACCAGCTCGATCGCGGCGTCCTCGGCGGCCGTACCCCGCGCCGCGGCGCGCAGTTCGTCCCACAGCCGACGGGCGCCGATGTGAAAGGTCGCGAGCGCGTCCTGGACGGGCAGGCCGTAGTACGCCCTCCGGCGCGACTCGGACTGGATGTCCGGCAGTTGCCCGGCCGTCGGTTCCACATCGAGGGCGAGACCCCGCAGGAGGCCGCGCAGCCGGCTGTGCACGGTCGTGCGCTGCTCGGCCGGCGGCAGCGCCGCTACGAGGGGATCTCGCGCCTGATGTCGTCGGTGACGACGTCGCTGAGATCGTCGAGCCGCGACAGCAGGGATTCGCACAGCACGCGCAGCGGATGCCCGTCGGGCCGGACCGGAGAGGACGTCACGCTCCACACTGCCGAATCGACAAAGCGGCCATGTCAATCCTCGTCACGCGGAGTGACAGGTGCCGGCCGTGTGCCGAGCGGCTCGGCGAGCCGCTGTCCGGCGTGCAACCGCTGGTATCCGTCGAGCAGTTGCCGCGTCTCACGCACCATGAACTCGTAGTAGGTGTGCATGTCGCGCAGCCGCGTCCGCTGGACCTCCGGCAGCGTCCTTCCGCGGTCCTGCGCGGCCCGCGCGAGTTCCAACAGCTGCTCGGTCTGGTCGAGTTGGTGTTGCAGGCAACCGCTCCAGGCGTCGTCGCGCCACACATAGCCGGCTTGCCGCACACCGGGCACCTTGACCCGCTCGACCGTGCCGTTGGTGATGAGCAGGCGGGTCATCTCCGATGCCGAGCCCTTGCTGGCTCCCAGCGCCTCCTGCAGTTCCGCCAACGTCATGGGGTCCGGGCTGAGCACCAGTACGCCTGCCAGCCGTCCGGCCATGGGCGGCCACCCCATCGCACGCCCGATCCGCTGGCCGAAGTCCTCGACCAGCCGCGCGTCGTCGATGGCTGCGCTGTCGTCGGCGGCTCGCGACACCGATCCCCTCCGTACAGAAAAAAATGAATGTTCAGTCTTGACTGAACTTTGCTGGTAGGTCAGATTACCAGCATCCGTGCGGCAGTCACCGGCGCGGAACGCTCCCGCAGCAAGGGGTAGACAGATGGCACAGCACGACCGGGACCTGATCGTCGTCGGCGCGGGTTCCGCGGGTGCGGTGATCGCCGCCCGCGCCGCCGCCCGCGGCCGACGGGTTCTGCTGCTGGAGGCGGGCCCCGACTACCGCTCGGCGCAGATGCCGGAGGTGTGGCGCTCGCCGAATCCAGTGGTCGCCCTCATGGATCCCACCGCCTCGGAACACCTGGTGTGGACCGGCCTCAACTCCTCGCGCACCGAGAAGCAGCCGCAGGCGCCGTACTGGCGCGGCCGGGGTGTGGGCGGCAGTTCGTCCGTCAACGGCCAGATCGCGATCCGGCCGCCGATGGAGGACTTCGAGGAGTGGGCCCGACTCGGCTGCACCGGGTGGGCGCCTGAGGACGTGCTGCCGTACTTCGCCAGGCTGGAGGACGACGGCGAGTACGGCGACCGGCCTCACCACGGCCGTGGCGGACCGACCCCGATCCACCGGAACCCGAAGAACGCCTGGGGGAGTGTCGACCGAGCCCTGGCCGACGCGGCCCTGGCGGCCGGGTTCGGCTGGGCGCCCGACGTCAACGCCCCCGGCGCCACCGGGGTTTCGCCCTACCCGATCAACTCCCGCGACGCGCGGCGCGTCAGCGTCAACGACGCCTACCTCGAACCCGCACGTGACCTGCCCGGCCTCACCGTCCGCGGCGACGCACTGGTGGACAGCGTCGTCTTCGAGGGCGACCGCGCGATCGGCGTGCGTGTGGTGATCGACGGCTCCGTCGTCACCGAGTACGCGGACGAGGTGGTCCTGAGCGCGGGTGTGATCCACTCCCCGGCGATCCTGCTGCGCTCGGGCATCGGCCCCGCCGGTCAACTGCGGGCGCTGGGCATCGAGGTCCGCCAGGACCTCCCGGTCGGTGTCGGCATGCAGGACCACGCGATGGCGGTGCTCTCGCTGCCGCTGCGGCCCGAAGCCGCCATCAAGTCGCCGCACGACCGGCACACGAACGTCTGCGTGCGCTGGTCCAGCGAATCGGGCACGCACTCCGACGACCTCATGTTCGTCTCCCTCAACCAGAACGTGCTGGCCATGGCCACGGCGAACGCGGACGCGCACGTGGGCGGCTTCGGGGTCTGGCTGAACCGGACGCACTCGCGCGGCGAACTCACCCTGGTCTCGACCGACCCTTCGGTGCACCCGCACGTCGTCCAGCGGATGCTGTCCGACGCACGCGATCTCGGCCCGATGCGGGAAGGGGTGCGTGCCCTCGTCGAGTTGGGCCGCAGCGCCGCGAGCGCGGCCATCCTCGACGGATCGCTCGACGAGGCGAACCGGCCGCTGTTCGACGTCCTCGCGCACGACGGCGACCTCGACGACCACCTGTTGTCCACGGCCCTCGACGCCCAACACGGCACGAGCACCTGCCGGATGGGCGCCCCCGGGGCCGCCGAGACGGTCGTGGACCCGAAATGTCGGGTGCAGGGTGTCCGAGGCCTGCGGGTCGTGGACGCCTCGATCTTCCCTTCCGTGCCCCGGGCCAACACCAACCTCGCCGCCATCATGACCGGCGAACTCATGGCCGACCGGCTCGACGTCTGACACCGCCGACACCACCCCGTACCGAACAGAAACGGCCATGACCATGGAAACCCTGCAGAACTTCATCGGCGGTCGATGGGAAGAACCGGCCGGCGAGGACGTCGTGGCCGTGGTCAACCCCGCCACCGAGGAAGCCGTCGCGCACTTCCGCGCGGGCAACGCCGACGACGTCGACCGCGCTGTGACCGCCGCCGTCGCGACACAGCCCGCGTGGGCCGCGTTCACCGTCGCGGAGCGTGTGAACTCAATTCACGCCTGGGCCGACGAGATCGTCGTACACGCCGCTGAACTGGCCGAACTGGAATGCCGGGAGATGGGCAAACCGATCGCCCTCGGACAGTCCTTCATCGAGGGGGCGGCGGCCGGGCTGAAGGCCGCCGCGGACCAGGCACTCACCTATCCGTTCGGCGAAACGGTGACCGGTCCCGCAGGGGAGCGCACCGACATCGTCCGCCACCCGCTGGGCGCCACCGCCGTGATCACCCCGTGGAACTTCCCGGTCGTCATGGTCCTCGGCGCACTCGGCCCGCTGCTCGCCGCCGGCAACACCGTCGTGGTCAAGCCCTCCGAGCGATCCCCGATCTCGACCGTGCGGCTGGTCGAACTGGCCGCCTCCACCGGGCTCCCCGCAGGGGTGCTCAATCTGGTCCTGGGCGACGGCCGCACCGGCGCGGCCCTGACGGAACACGAGGACGTCCAACTCGTCCACTTCACCGGCTCGGTCGGAGCCGGCCGCGCCGTCGGGACGGCGACCGGACACCGCCTGCGCCGCTGCGTCCTCGAACTCGGCGGAAAAGACCCCGTGTTGATCGACGCCGGAGTCGACCCGGTGGCGACCGCGCAGGCCGTCGCGTTCGGCGCGTTCGTCAACACCGGCCAGATCTGCACCTCCATGGAGCGGATCTACGTTCATGAGCGCATCGCGGACGAGTTCGTCGAGGCGCTCGTCGCCGCCGCGCAAACCTTCACCCTCGGCGACGGTACGGACCCCGGCACGGTGCTCGGACCGCTGGTGGACGCGCGGCAACGCGAGACCGTACGTCGCCACGTCGAGGACGCCGTTCACAAGGGCGCCACCGTGCGCACCGGCGGAGCGGCACCGGAACGCCCCGGCTACTTCTACCCGGCGACCGTCCTCACCGACGTCGACGACACCATGCTCGTGATGACCGAGGAGACCTTCGGCCCGATCGCCCCCGTCGTCGTCGTATCCAGCTTCGAGGAGGGCCTCGCCTGCGCCGCCGACTCTCGCTACGGCCTCGCCGCCACCGTGTACACCGACGACCCCGATCACATCGCGGTGGCCGCACATCTGCCGGTGGGCGTCGTCTGGGTCAACCAGTGGCAGGGCGGCGGCCCCGAACGCCTCTACGAACCCGCCCGCGACAGCGGCATGGGGGCCACCGGCGCCCGTGCCGCGTACGACGCGGCGACCCGGCCCGCAGCGGTGCACATAGCCGCCACTGCCCCGACGGCCGGCCGATGACCACCGCCAAGGAGGCGGCCGCACGGCGGATCCGCGCCGCCGCCGACGACCTGATCGCCCTCTCGCACCGGATCCACGCCCACCCCGAACTCGCCTTCGAGGAGCACCGCGCCAGTCGATGGGTCGCCGACGCCCTGAGCGAGGCGGGCTTCGAGGTCCGGCACGGCTGCTACGACCTCCCGACCGCGGTGGAGGCGACGGTCGGCACCGGGCCCATCCACGTCGCGATCTGCGCGGAGTACGACGCCCTGCCCGGCATCGGACATGCCTGCGGCCACAACGTCATCGCCGCCGCAGCCGTCGGCGCCGGCATCGGACTCGCCGCCTTGGCGGACGAACTCGGCCTGACCGTACGGGTGTTGGGCACTCCCGCCGAGGAAGGCGGCGGTGGCAAGGTGTTGATGCTCGAACAGGGCGCCTTCGACGGCGTGCACGCGGCCATGATGGTCCACCCGGCCGCGGTCGAGATGGCGGCGATGCCCGGCCTGGCCGTGACCCAGTTCGAGGTGGCCTACGAAGGCAAGGCGGCACACGCGGGCGCCTATCCCGAGCTCGGCGTCAACGCCGCCGACGCCATGACCGTCGCCCAGGTGGGCATCGGCCTGCTGCGCCAGCAGACCACCGCCACCGACCGCATCCACGGCATCACCACCGAATCCGGCTCCGCCCCCAACGTCATCCCCGACACCAGCCGAGGCCGCTGGATCGTGCGCAGCGACAGCCTGGACGCCCTGCGGCCCCTGCGCCGGCGAGTACACCGCTGCTTCGAAGCGGGCGCACTGGCCACCGGCTGCGAACTGACCACCACCCAGGTCGGCCCCGACTACGCCGACCTGCGCCCGGACCACGACCTGCTACGGCTGTGGGTCGCCAACGCGACGGCACTCGGCCGCCGCTTCCCCGACCTCCCGAGCAGCGTCGTGGGCGCCGCCACCGACATGGGCAACGTCTCCCATGTCGTACCGACCATCCACCCCATGCTCGGGCTGGACTGCGGGCCCGCGGTCAACCACCAGCCGGAATTCACTGCTGCGTGCATCACCGGCGCAGCTGACCGGGCCGTGCTCGACGGAGCGATCGGCATGGCGTGGACGGCTGTGGACGTCGCCCTCGATGCGGGCGCGCGCGCCGCCGTGTGAGTCATCGCCCGCTTCGACGAACTCATCGAGGGGCGCGCGGGTTTGGAAGTGATCGTCTCGGCCGGACCCACCGTTGCCTACCCAGAGTTGGGGCAGGCTGCGCGCGCGACGGCTGACCATACTGAGATCCGTGAAAGGGAAAACGCAGCTCGGGGACTTTCTGAAGGCTCGGCGTTCCCACCTCCGTCCTGAGGACGTCGGGGTGGTCACGTACGGGGAGCGGCGACGCGTGCCGGGGCTTCGACGCGAGGAGTTGGCGCTGCTCGCCGGAGTGAGCGTCTCGTACTACACGCGGCTGGAACAGGGACAGGCGCCGAGCGCGTCGCCCGAGGTGCTGGACGCGCTGGCCTTCGCCCTGCGGCTCGACGAGCCCGAGCGGCGCTATCTGCACGACCTGGCCCGCGCGGGCAGACAGCGCCCACGGGGCCGGCGGCTCGCGCCGGAGCGCCTGACGGAAGAGAACGCCCAACTGCTCGACGTACTGGGCGACGCGCCCGCGATTCTGCTGGGCCGATGCAGCGACGTGCTGGCGTGGAACCGCCTGGGGCACGCGCTGTTCGCCGGTCACCTGGACCGCGACGCCCCGGACCGGCCGGCCCAGCGGCCGAACATGGCCCGGCTCGTGTTCCTGGACCCGCACACCCGGGACCTGTACGCGGACTGGCCGAGCAAGGCCAGGGCGGTGGTGGGAACCCTCCGCCTGGTGGCGGGCCGGTCCCCCGACGACGCGGCACTGCACGCACTGGTGGGTGAACTGAGCGCCAAGAGCGCCGAGTTCGCCTCGATGTGGGCCGACCACCGGGTCAAGTCACACATGCTCGCCTCGTACGAGATGCGGCATCCGCTGGTGGGCCCGCTGACGGTCGTCCAGCAGACCCTCGGTCTCGGGCGCGGCACCAGCGTCGTGGTCGCCACCACCCCGGCGGGCTCGTCCTCACGGGCGGCGCTGACTCTGCTCGCGCAGGCCGCCGTACCGACCGAGTCGGCGCGGACACCTGCCCGGGCCGCCACGGACTGACCCCACGCTCGACAACTTCCCGCCCGCTCGCCGCACCACCACGTCGGCACATCGCTGACGCGTGCCCGAAAACCACCGACCACAGAACCGACCCGCACCAAGGAGCCGACCCATGCTCAAGAAGTTCACCAAGTCCGCCGTGTCCACGGCCGTCGTCGTCGCGGCCGCAGCCGTGACGCTCGGCCCGGTTCCCGCCTCGGCCGCCTCCGCGCCGCTGAGCGATGCCCGGATCGCACGCCACTTCGACCTGGCCAAGGGCCAGACGCCGGAGAACGTCGTACTGGCTCCGGACGGCAGCGCCTACGTCACCTTCGCCGCCGCCCGCCAGATCGCGCGGCTCTCTCCCCACGACACCCCACAGATCCTGGCCACCCTGCCCGCACCCGCGGACGGCGGAATCCACACCCCTGTCCTGGGCTTCGCCCTGACCTCCGGCATCGTCAGGGCCCACGACGGCACCCTGTACTTCCTGTACGCCACCGGCACCGCCGACCTCACCGGCGTATGGCGGCTGCGCCCCGGCGGCACACCGGAGCGGATCGCCGCGCTGCCTGCTGACGGACTGCCCAACGGCCTTGCCCTGGACGCCCGTTCACACACCCTCTACGCCACCGACTCCGTACGCGGCACTGTCTGGACGGTGCCCGTCTCCGGTGGCACACCCACCGCCTGGTCCGCCGCACCCGAACTGGCGTCGACCGGTTTCCTCGGCGCCAACGGCCTGAAGATCCGGGGCGGGGCGCTCTGGGTCACGAACCTCGACCGTGGCACCGTCCTGCGCATCCCCGTGCTCCGGGACGGACGCGCGGGCGGGGTCCGGACCGAGGTCACCGGTCTGCCGGGGATCGACGACTTCGCCTTCACCGGCCGCGGTGACCAGCTGCTGGCCACCCTCAACGGTTCGAGCGAGGTCGTGCTCGTCGAGCCCCACGGCAGCCCCACCACGGTGCTGACGGCGGCCGACGGCCTGCAGAACCCCACGTCGATCGCCCTGCGCGGTGACACGGCCTACGTCCTGAGCGCGGCCTACGTCACCGCCCAGGACCCCAACCTGGTGCTCGCCCACCTGAACCACTGACCATCCGGCCTGCTCCGGCAGACCGGCCACCGAGCAGGTGGGACCAACTCGGTTGCTACGACGCCCCGTTGGGCCCCGCCTGCGAAGCCTCGGCCGTCTCCGCGGGGGCGGTCGGCAGATGTGCCGGGGACGGTTCGGGTTCCGGGTCGGGCTTGTGGCCGCCGCGCAGGGCCGAGGCGACCGCGGAGACCAGGGCCATGCCCGTGGCGACGCTGAAGACGATTGTCAGGCCGTGGTGGAACGGGCCGGAGACCAGCTGGGGGAAGAAGGTGTGACCGGTCAGGACGGCGCGCTGGGCGGCGGTGACGTGGTCGAGGGTGCCGTTGGACGCGAGCAGGTGCTGGATGGGGTTGTTGCCGAGGAACGTGGCGAACAGGGTGCTCACCGGAGGCAGTGACGCGGCCTGTTCGGCGGCGCCGGTCGGAACGCCGTGCAGCTGGAGTCCGTGGCTCAGGGTCCTGGGCAGCGAGGACGCGAGCCCGGACACCATGAGGGAGAAGAACACGCCGATGGAGAGAGCCGTGCCCGAGTTCTGGAACGTGGAGCGCATGCCCGAGGCGACACCCCGGTACTCGCTCGGCACGCTGCCCATGATGGACGACGTGTTCGGCGCGGAGAACATGCCCTGGCCCAGCCCGTTGAGCAGCAGCAGTGCCGCGAACATCCCGTAGTCGAAGTCGATGGGCAGCGCGAGCAGACCGAGGAAGGAGAGCGCGACGACGATCAGCCCCGTCGTCGAGAACATGCGGGCGCCGAACCGGTCCGACAGATAGCCGGACAGGGGCCCGGCGATGAGGAAGCCGAGCGTGAGCGGGAGCATGAAGATGCCCGCCCACAGCGGGGTGTCCTCGTAGTCGTAGCCGTGCAACGGCAGCCAGATGCCCTGCAACCAGATGATCAGCATGAACTGCAGCCCGCCCCGGGCGATCGCGGTCAACAGGGCGGCCAGGTTGCCCGCGGCGAAGGCGCGCACCTTGAACAGGGCCAGGTTGAACATCGGTTCGGCGATGTGCGTCTCGACGTAGCAGAAGACCAGCAGCAGTACGACGCCGCCGATCAGGCCGCTGAGCACCCACGGGTTTCCCCAGCCGGTGGCGCTGCCGCCGTAGGGCTGGATGCCGTAGGTGATGCCCGCGAGGAGGATTCCGGCGCCGGCCGCGAAGGTGAGGTTGCCCAGCCAGTCGATGCGGCCGGGGCGGCCCGCCGAGGTCTCGCGCAGGCTCAGGTACGACCAGATCGTGCCGGTGATACTGATCGGCACGCTCACCCAGAACACCGCGCGCCAGTCGACGACGGCCAGCAGACCACCGGCGAGAAGGCCGAGGAACTGGCCGGCGAGCGCGGTGATCTGGTTGATGCCGAGCGCCATTCCGCGCTGCCGGGCAGGGAAGGCGTCGGTGAGGATGGCGGCCGAGTTCGCGGTGAGCATGGAACCGCCGAAGGCCTGCACGACGCGCCAGAGGATCAGCCACATCGCCCCCGCACCCGCGCGGAACGGATCGAGGGACAGCGCGACGGACGCGCACGCGAAGATAAGGAAGCCGATGTTGTAGATCTTCACCCGGCCGAACATGTCACCGAGCCGGCCGAGCACGACGACCAGCACCGCCGAGACCAGCAGATAGCCCAGGATCATCCAGAGCAGATAGCCGATGTTGCCCGGCGCGAGCGGATCGAGGCCGATACCGCGGAAGATCGCCGGCAGCGAGATGATCACGATCGAGGCGTCCATCGTGGCGATCAGCACGCCGAGCGTGGTGTTCGACAGCGCGACCCACTTGTAGTTCGGACCGACGGGACCGTCCTTACGACGCCCCGAGCGCACGGTGCTCAGCAGCGACGGCCGACCGTCCCCGTTCCCCTGGCCGTCGCCGGGTATGTGCGCCCGCTCGGTCACAGTCGCTCCGCCAGTCGGTCGAGCAGGGGCAGGGCCGACGCGAGGGTTGCGCGCTCCTCCGCGGTGAACTCGTCGAGGACGGCCCCGAGCCGGTGGACCGACTCGGAGCGCCGCTCGGCAAGCATGGCGCGTCCGTCGTCCGTGATCGCCACGATGCTCCGCCGCCCGTCCGCGGCATCGGGGCTACGGCGGACGAGCCCGCGCTGTTCGAGCAGTGCGAGCGTGCTCGCCATCGCCTGCGGGCGTACCCGCTCCGTCTCGGCGAGGGACGTAGGCGACTCGGAGCCGTCGCGGGCGAGCCGGGCCAGGACCGAGACTCCGGAGAGTGACACGTCCCCCACGGCGTGCGCCTGGCGCAGGCGACGCGTCACCCGGCCCACCGCGAGCCGCAGCTCGGACGCGAGCCGAGCGGTGTCGTTCGGACTGTCCACCTTCATGAGTACTAACAGTAGATTTATCAGCCTGAACTGCTCAACCAATTGTAAGTAAATGGCGCGAGGAGGTTGCTGGTGGAGAGAGGACGCCCCACAGGGCTGTTCGTCGGTCTGTGCACCCTGGACGTCATCCAGCTCGTGGACCACGCACCGGGCTCGAACGAGAAACTCACGGCCCGGGAGCAGGTGGTCGCCGCGGGCGGCCCGGCGGCGAACGCGGCCGTTGCCTTCGGCTACTTGGGCGGCGCGGCCACGCTCCTGACGGCAATTGGCGCCCACCCGTTGGGAGTTGGGGCGGCGGCCGACCTGAACGCGCTGGGCGTCGCTGTCTCCGACCTGGCAGCCGACTCGGCGGAACCGCCCGCGGTCTCCTCCATCCTGGTGACCGCGGCCACCGGGGAACGCGCCGTCGCCTCGATCAACGCGACGGCACACCGGCTCGCCCCGCCCGACGATCTCGACGCGCTGGTGACGGCCTGCGACCTCGTCGAGTTCGACGGCCACCACATGGAACTGGCCGTGGCCGCGGCGCGCTCCGCGCGTGCCCTCGGCCGTACAACCCTTTTCGACGGCGGCAGTTGGAAGGCAGGCACACAGGACCTGCTGCCGCTGATCGACGTGGCCGTCTGCTCGGCCGACTTCCGCCCACCCGGCACGAGCACACCGACGGACACGTTGCCCTTCCTGCGGGAACACGGGGTCGTCTGGTCGGCGGTGAGTGGGGGAGGGGACCCCATCGTCTGGGCAGGCCCGGACGGCGAGGGCACGGTGGACGTGCCGTCGGTGAAGGTGACGGACACGCTGGGCGCGGGCGACGTTCTGCACGGGGCCCTCGCCCATCACCTCGCGCTGCAGGGCCGCCCGATGTCGGAGGGCTTCGTCGAGGCGCTGAGCGGAGCAGCCGTCGTGGCCTCGCGGGCCTGCGCCTCGTTCGGCACGCGGGCGTGGATGCGGGAGAGGTGACCCGGGGCGACTCGTCCGGGCCTGAGAAGATCATCGGGAACGTACGCGTCACCGGACCGTACGTACGCATCAGGGGTGGGAAACATGATCGTTGTATTGCTGCTCGGTGTCTTGGTGCTCCTCATCGGCGGGTGCGCATGTGTGTTCTGGGCCGAGCGCGGCGGGCCCCGCTGGGCCCGCGTCGTGGCGACCGTGACACTCACCGCGAGCGAAATGCTGCGCAGCTCCGAGAAGAAGCGGCGTCGCGGCCTGAACCCGGGCAGTCAGGACGACGACTAGCAAGGTCAGGTCGCCGCGACACGTGCCGAACCGGTCGGGGAACTCGCCCGGACGGACCCCTTCTCCGTACCCCAACGTGCCTAGACTGAGCCGTCGTTGATCGTTTTCACCCGGACGGTCTCAGGAGGACCACATGCCCCGCACCCCGTCTCGACGTACCGCTCTGCGCGGCCTGGTCGCAGGTTCAGCCGTGGTGATCGGCTTTGATCCCTTCACCCGCGGCTGGGCGGTGACCGACACCGGACGGCCGCTCAGCGGCGTACCCCCTCTGGACGGGACGCTCCACACCGACGACGCGTCACTCAGCGCCGACGCCGACGACTTCGGGCACATCGTGCACCGGCGTCCGGCCGCGGTGCTGCGGCCCGGCTCCGTGCGGGACGTCGTCGCGATGGTGCGGTTCTGCAACCTGCACGGACTCCGTGTGGCCCCGCGCGGACAGGGCCACGGTACGAACGGACAGGCGCAGGTCGAGGGCGGCCTCATCATCGAGACCGAGCCGCTCGCCTCCATCGGCCCTGTACGGACGGACAGTTCGCGCGTCACGGTCGGCGCGGGCGCGAAGTGGAGCGACGTCGCCAAGGCTGCCATCGCCAATGGCCTCACCCCGCCCGTCTTCACCGACTACCTCGAACTCTCCGTCGGCGGCACCCTCTCCGTCGGCGGCCTGGGCGGCCAGAGCCACCAGCACGGCGCACAGGTCGACAACGTCCTCGAACTCGAAGTCGTCACCGGAGCAGGGGAGTTGCTCCGCTGCTCCCCGACCCGCCACCGCGACCTCTTCCACGCCGTGCTCGCCGGTCTGGGGCAGTGCGCGGTGATCGTCGGCGCCACCCTGCGACTGGTCCCGGCCCCGGAGACCGTACGGCACTACCTCCTTCCGTACGGCGACCTCCAGACCTTCCTCGACGACCAGCAACTCCTCGCCACCGAGGGGCGTTTCGCCTACCTCGAAGGCCAGGTCAGCCCGGACACCGCCGGAGCCTTCAACCAGTTCGCCATCGAGGCCGTCGCCTACGGGCCGCCGGTGGGGGGCACCCCCGACGACACGGCTCTGCTGCGGGGCCTGCGCTACGTCGCGTCCGGCGCCCAGATCACCGACCTCGGCTACTACGACTTCCTCGACCGGCTCGCCGCGTCCGTGGCCGCGCTGAAGGAAGCGGGCCTGTGGGCCTACGCCCACCCCTGGCTCAACCTGGTCATGCCGGGCCGTAGAACCGCCGAGGTGGCCGGCACCCTGCTGGACGCGCTCACCCCGGCCGACCTGGGACCCGGCGTCGTCCTCCTGTACCCGCTGGTGCGCGAGCACCTCCGCACCCCGCTGCTGCGCATGCCCGACGACCCGGTGCCCTACCTGTTCGCGGTCCTCCGTGCCGCGCCGCCCGAGGACACCGCGACCGTACGACGACTGCTGAGCGCCAACCGGTCCGCGTACGAGACGGTCCAGGCGGCCGGCGGCACCCAGTACCCGGTCGGCTCGGTCCCCTTCCAACACGCCGACTGGAAGCGGCACTTCGGGCCGGTATGGCAGCGGTTCGCCGAGGCCAGGAAGACGTACGACCCGAACGGGATCCTGGTTCCGGGGCAAGGAATCTTCTGATCAGCCGAGCCGCTCCGGCGGACCTAGTCGGGAGGCAGGTCCGCCAGCGCGTCGCGCAGTGCGGCGCGGGAGGCCACACCCAGTTTGGGAAAGAGCTGACGCAGGTGGGCGGCGACGGTGCGGGGGGAGAGGAAGAGGCGTTCGGCGATCTGTTTGTTGGTGAGGCCGGCTGCCGCGAGGAGGGCGATCTCCCGTTGCTGGGGCGTCAGTGACGCCGGTCCGGTGACCCCGGCGGCTCCGACGGACAGGCCGGTCGCCCTCAGCTCGTTGCCTGCCCGGGCCGTCCAGGGGCGGGCGCCGAGCCGCTCGAAAGTGTCGATGGCGTCGGCGAGTTGGGTGCGCGCCTCCGTGGTGGACTTCAGCCGGCGGAGGCGTTCGCCGTAGGAGAGGCGGACCCGCGCCAGCTCGAAGGGCCAGCGCTCGGTGCCGGGTACGGTGAGTGCCTCCTCGAACAGGTCGGTCGCTTCGTGGTCGACGGCTGCGATCGCCGCCGACGCCTTCACCAGGAGGGCCAGCCGTGGCGAGATCGCGGCGATGCCTGCCTCAAGTGCCGCCGCAGCGTGGGCCGTTGCCTCCGAGGTACGGCCCGTTCTGACCGCGGACTCGACGAGATCCATGACGACGAACAGGGCCGGGGGAACGTGCGAGGCGAGTTCCCCGGCGCGGCTGATGGCGCACGCGTGCCGGTAGGCGTCCTCGAACCTGCCCTGGCCGAGCGCGGCGAGCGTCCTCGCGTGCGAGGCGCACGACAGGTAGGAGCCCACACCGCGCGGTGTCGCCCACAGGGTCATCTCGTCCGTGAGGGCTTTGGTGGCGGTCTCGTCGCCTCGGGCGGCGGCGACCAGCGCGCGTTGGTACAGGAACTCCGTCGACAGCAGCTGGTAGCTGTGGGCCTCGCCCAGGTCCCGGCCCTGTGCGGCCTGTGCCTCCAACTCGTCCCACTCACCTGCCGCGAAATGGTCCCTGCCCAGGTACACCAGTCCCTGGATCTCCACGGTGAGCGAGCTGTTGTCCCGTCCGTCGCGCAGCACGCGCCGCAGCGCCGTCCTGCACGCCGGCAGCCGGTCCACGTAGAGGGAGGTCATGGCGAGCCGGATGACGCGGACCGGGTCGGCCTCCTGGTCGAGGGAGGCGATGGCCTCGTCGAGTTTCCCGAGCGCGGGCGGTGCCGTGCGAGCGGGGTCGGCCATTGCGCTGAGGGTCAGGGCGAGTTGGTCCGGGACCTCCGGTTTCAGCAGGCCGAGCGCCCGGTGCAGGGGCTTCCACAGCTCCGTGCGCTGACTGCTCTGGCACAGCCAGGCGAGGGTGTACAGCGCGTCGATCATGGTGGGATCGGCGGCGTCGTACGGCTGGTGCTGCATGTCGATCGCGCCGACGAGCAGCCGGTGGGCGGTGTCCAGGTCGCCCTCACCGCTGAGGAGGATGTGGTGCGCGGCGGCGACCGCGGCGACCAACGGTCCGGCCCGTCCGCCGTCGGCCAGGCGGGCCTCTTCGAGCAGTCGGGGCACATCGCGCAGATCGCCCGTCAGGTCCGCGCCGAGATAGGCCGCCTCGGCGATGCGGCGACTGCGCTCGTAGCCGCGCGGGCTCAGCTCCGCGGCGCGCAGCAGCGCGGCGATGGCGCCGCCCGCGTCACCGCGCCGCACGGTGTCGCGCGCCACTTCCTCCAGCAGACTCGCGACATCTTCGGCGGGCTCGACCGTGGCATGGGCGAGGTGCCAGGCGCGTCGCTCGGGCCGGTCGGACCAGTACTCCGCCAGGGCGCGATGCACCTCACGACGCTGCTCGCTGGTGGAGAGTTCCACGACGGCGGAGCGCGTGAGGGGATGGCGGAACGCCAGTCGGCCGGTGGTCGCGTCCACGAGTCCCGCTCGCTCCGCGTGCGCCAGGTGTTCCATGCCGGTCCGCTCGGACGTGGCCGCCGCGAGGACGCGCAGATCACCGGTGCCGTCCAGGACCGCGTACAGGAGGAGCAGCCGCGTCGAGGCGGGCAGTGTCTCGACGCGGGACGCGAACACGGCCTGGAGGCGGCGGCTCAGCGGCAGCAGCTCGGGGAGCGCGGTTCCGGAGCGCTGGGAGCCGCTGAGCGCGACGGGCAGTTCCAGCAGGGCGAGTGGGTTGCCCTGCGCCTCCGACAGGAGCCGCTCCCGCACGCGCGGGGCCAGGGACGGGGAACGGGCCTGGATCAACGCCGCCGCAGCCGTCGTATCGAGGGGCTGTACGTCGTGATGGGGCACTCCGCCGCGTTCGAAGAAGCTTCCCTCCCCCGACCGGTAGGCGCCGAGGAAGCCGACCCGGCTGCCGCCCAGGCGGCGCGCGACGAAGCCCAGCACCACGGCGCTGGCACGGTCCAGCCACGGGAGATCGTCGACGATCACCAGCAACGGGCGCTCCGCGGCGGCCTGGACGAGCAGAGACAGCGCAGCATTCGACACCAGCAACTGGTCGGAGGGTGCGCCCTGGTCCAGGCCCAGCGCGACGCTCAGGGCGGTGCGGTACGGGTCGGTCAGGCGATCGAGCCCGGCCAGCAGCGGCTGAAGGACCTGGTGGAGACCCGCGAAACTGATGGTGCTCTCGAACTCCACACCGGCGGCGCGCACAACCCGCGTGCCCGCGCCGCGAGCCTGTCCGGCCGCGGCGTCCAGCAACACCGTCTTGCCGACACCGGCGTCCCCGGACAGCAGCAGTGCCCCGCCGGAGACCATGGCCTCGTCGACGAATCCCCGAACCAGCCCGAGGTCGTGGTCACGGCCGACGAGCGTCTCGGCCGGATTCGACGGCGGAGGCCCGTCCCCGTCCCCATCCATGCGAGCCTCCCTTCCGACCTCGGACTTTACGCCTGGCCTCCGCAGGACAGCTGCCTCGCCGTACGGGCCCGTCACCGTCATCGCATGAACAAGCCGCCGTTGACGTCGAGCGTGGCGCCGGTGATGTACCCGGTGTCGTCCCTCGTCAGGTGTCACACGAGTGCGGCCACCTCCTCCGGCCGCCCGAACCTGCCTACTGGAATGCGGTCGGTGGCGCGCTGCAACGCCTCGGCGGGGAGATCGTCCATGACAGGCGTCTGTACGGCCGCGGGAGCCACGGCGTTGACGGTGATGCCGTAGGCAGCGAGTTCCTGCGCGAAGACCTTGGTCGGCACCAGCACGCCCGCTTTCGCCGCGGCGAAGTGCGGGCCGGCGACCAGCCCGCCCTGCTGACCCGCCAGCGAAGCGACGTTGATGACACGGCCCCAGCCGCGCTCGCGCATCGCCGGTGCGCAGAGGCGGGTGAGGACGAGGACGCTGCGCAGGTTGGTGGCCATGAGGGTGTCCCACTCGTCGAGATCGACGTCCCACACCGAGCCGGGTGCCGTACGCGCCGCGTTGTTGACCAGCACGTCGGGGCTGTTCCATGTCGAGGACACCGCCTGTACCGCGCGCTGTGTCCCCTCGGGGTCGCTGACGTCGGCGTGCAGCGCCATGGCCGAATCCCCGTCAGGATCAAGGGTTTTGGCCAGGGCCTGCGCGCCGGTGTCGTCCTGGTCCAGCAGTGCCACCCGTAGGCCGCGTCGGTGGAGTTCGCCGGTGATCGCGGCGCCGATGCCACGGGCGGCACCGGTGACCAGAGCGACCTTGCGGACCGCTGTCGGTCGGATCGAGTCCGCTGATGGTCGGGGTGCACCCACCGGTTCGGGTCTCCTTCACTTTCACTGCTCGGATCGGACGACATCGGTATGTCGGTACATCGGTATGTCGGTACAGGGATCAGACGACGTCGGTGTGGGGGAGGAGCCGGCCGAGCAGGACGCGGCCGTAGAGCTCCCGGCTGGTCTCGGCACTCAGCGCCGCGTGGCGGGGGAGGCCGTCCCGATGTCGCGCCAGGCGAGTTGCAGCGGTGAGTCGTCGGAGTAGCTGCTCGCGCCGGCCGTGTCGAGCAGGAGGCTGACCCCGTCGCGGGCGCAGCGCATCGCGCGACTGCCGTCCATCCTCAGCCGCGCCCGGGTCTCCAGGTCGGGGCGCCGTCCCTCGCGTGCGACCTCGTCGATCTCGTCGGCCGCGCGCCGTACGTGCGGTCTGGCCGTGTCGATCAGCGTGGCGGCCTGGGCGACGTTCAGCTGGTGGGGTGCCGCTTTCGCTGTCAGGCCGATCAGCTCGCCGATGTGATGCGTGCGCGGGTCTGGAGACGAGGACGTGGCCGCCTCGACGCTGTTCGGCCCGGCCCCGGCCGAGGGGCGACGCATCCGCCGCGCCGGCGAGGACGCCCCGGTGGGCGCGTCACTGGCCCCGCTGCCCCGGACTGGCTGTACCGCATGCGGGCCGACCCGCCCCGATGACGCCCCGATGACAAGGATGTTGCGCAAACCCTTGACGCGCGGCGTTCCTCTGCGTAGATATGTCTGCGCAGTCATGGCAGCGCAGTCATACGGGAACAGGACGCGTTGTCGACTGCCGGAGATCAGGAGACACCCATGGCACAACTGGCAGGTCGCAGCACGGGAGCCGCACCGCGCAGCATCGATGTGGCGCGCCTGGCGGGCGTTTCGCAGAAGACGGTGTCCCGGGTCATGAATGGTGAGCAGTACGTCTCCGACGATGTGCGCCGACGTGTCCTGGAAGCCGCCGAAGAGCTCGGCTACCGGCTGAACCACGCCGCCCGCGCACTGGCATCCGGACGGACCCGGGCCATCGGGGTGGTGACACTCGGGACGGCCCTGTACGGCCCCGCCTCACTGCTGATGGGTGTCGAGCGCGCCGTCCGGGACACCGGTTACGCGCTCCGCGTCGTCAACACGATGGAGGGCGACGCCGGGGGTATCGCCGGTGCCATTGACTCGCTCATCGATCAGGGCGTGGACGGCATCGTCATTTCGGAGCCGATCGACGAGGAGGGCGGCGCCGACCTCTCCGTCCGTGTCGACGTGCCGGTCCTGGTCCTCGGCGCGCCGCCGCCGTTCGCCGCCCCCCGGGTGGTGACCGCGGGGATCGTCGCCCACCAGCTCGCACGCGCCGTCACCGAACACCTCCTCGAACTGGGACATGAGACCGTCCACCACCTCGCCGGTCCGCCACGCTGGTACGCCGCCAGGGACCGCCTTGAGGGATGGCGGGCGACGCTGGTCGCGCACGGCAGACGAGAACCGCCTGTCATCGCGGGGGACTGGTCGGCCGCTTCCGGCTATGCCGCCGGGCGCCGGCTGGCCGCCGACGACAGTGCGACGGCCGTCTTCGCCGCCAACGACGACATGGCCATCGGTCTCATCCGGGCCCTGCTGGAAGCCGGCCTGCGGGTGCCGGAGGACATCAGCGTCGTCGGTCTCGACGACATCCCGGTCGCCGCTTATGTGTCTCCTCCGCTGACGACGGTTCGGCAGCCGTTCGACGCGTTGGCACAGGACGGCCTCAAGCGCCTCGTGCACGCCATCGAGAACCCTGACGCCGACCCGATTCCGGCGCACGACCCGCCGGTCAACCTCGTCGTCCGCGCGTCGACCGGACCCCCGCCGAACCGGACGATCCCGGAACGCCGGAGGACCACGACCTGACTCCGCGGGAACGTCGTTCCCCGACCAACCACGATGGGGGTTTGCCCACCCGCAGTTCGTCCGACCGTGCCCCCTGTTTCGACACCCGCACCTGAGCGTGCGAAGCCGGCCCACCAGCATCTGGTCGTCGTGCCTCCCGCTCGCCACCGCCGGGGCCTGGGCGCCTCACATCGAGCCGAGCACCGCCCAGGTCTCCGCCCCGGCACACGCTGTCAACGGCGCGAGCCCCCTTTCGGTCAACGAGCGTGACGTGCTCGGCCGCCGGGATCCGCGAGGAACGCGTCCGTCCCGTCGGCCTCGCCCAGCTGCACAGCCCGACGCCAGCTCCTGGCATCCCTTCAGCGCGCCGTCGCCCGGCGCGCCGATCCCCTACGCCCTTCCGCGGAGTTCACCATGCCCAGATACCTCACAGCGCCCTCGGCCTCCCTGAGCCGCCGCGGCTTCCTCGCCGCGACCGGAGCCCTGACGCTCGCGACCACCCTGTCCGCCTGTGGCGGCAGCGGAGACGGCACGAGCGGTGCCAGCTCGGCCAAGCCGGTCAGCCAGGCCGACATCGACAAGGCCATGAAGACGCCCACCGAGCTGACGTTCTGGACGTGGGTCCCGAACATCGACAAGGAGGTCGCGCTCTTCGAGAAGAAGTACCCGGCCGTCAAGGTCAAGGTCGTCAACGCCGGTCAGGGCGTGGCCCATTACACGAAGCTGCGCACCGCGCTCAAGGCCGGCAGCGGCGCACCGGACATGGTGCAGATGGAGTACCAGGCCATCCCGACCTTCACGATCACCAGCAGCCTGCTGGACCTGCGGCCGTACGGCGCCTCCGCGCTGAAGTCCACGTTCGTGGACTGGACCTGGGGCCAGGTCAGCGGCAGCGGTGGCGAGGTCTGGGCGATCCCGCAGGACACCGGTCCGATGGGCATGCTGTACCGCAAGGACATCTTCGACAAGCACGGCATCCAAGTCCCCACCACCTGGGACGAGTTCGCCGCCGCGGCCCGCAAGCTGCACAAGGCCGCCCCGGACGTCTATCTGACCAACCTCGCGGCGAACGAGGCCGCCGCCTGGCACGGCCTGCTGTGGCAGGCGGGCGCCAAGCCGTACGCGACCTCCGGCAAGAGCGACATCACCATCAGCGTCGACGACACCGTCTCCCAGAAGCTCGGCGCGTACTGGGGCGGGCTCGCCAAGGAGGGCGTCATCGGCACCGAGCCGGACTTCGCCGACTCCTGGTACGCCGCTCTCAACAAGGGCAAGTACGCCACCTGGATCACCGCGGCCTGGGGCCCGGCGTTCCTGTCCGGCTCGGCCAAGGCCACCTCGGGCAAGTGGCGGGCGGCCCCGCTGCCGCAGTGGGACGCGTCCAAGCCCAGTTCGGGCAACTGGGGCGGCTCGACCACCGCGGTCATCCGCTCCACGAAGAACCCGATCGCGGCGGCGATGTTCGCGCAGTTCCTCAACAGTGATCCGGCCAGCGCGAAGATGTTCGCCACCGAGCAGTTCTTCTTCCCGGCGACCAAGTCCCTTCTCTCGAACGCCGAGTTCGTGGGCGACGCGCCCGCTTTCTACGGCGGCCAGAAGGTCAACCAGGTCTTCGCCGACACCAGTTCCACGGTCAACTCCTCTTTCCAGTGGCCCCCGTTCCTCGACCAGGCGGCGACCGACTGGACCGAGACCGTCGGCAAGTCCCTCGCCGACAAGACCGACACCGTCCGCGCGCTCGGCACCTGGCAGTCACGGCTGACCACGTACGCCAAGACCCAGGGCTTCACGGTCCACACGTCCTGACGGCGCACCGGGTCCCGTGCGTCGGCGTGGGACCCGGCCCGTCGCACCCCATACACCCACACCTCAGAAAGGCCCGATGATGACTGCCACAACCGCGGCCTCCGCCAAGGGCCGGCGCCGGGACGGGCCGATACGCCCGAGGCGCGGCGGCGCGCGCCGCCGTCGGTCGGCAGGGGCACTGTTCGTGGCACCGTTCATGGTGCTGTTCCTCCTGCTCTTCCTCGCCCCGCTCGGCTACGCCGCCTACCTCAGCCTCTTCCAGGAACGCCTGGTCGGCGGCACGGCGTTCGTCGGACTGGACAACTACGTCCGGGCGCTGGGCGACTCCCAACTCCTCCACGGTGTCGGACGCGTCGCGCTGTTCTTCGTGATCCAGGTCCCCTTGATGCTGCTGCTGGCGCTGGCCTTCGCCCTCGCGCTCGACAGCGGTCTGCTGTGGCTCGCGCGTTTCATCCGGCTGGGCATCTTCATCCCGTACGCCGTGCCGAGCGTGGTCGCCGCCCTCATGTGGGGCTATCTGTACGGTCCGGACTTCGGCCCGTTCGCCCAGCTGAGCCGGGATCTCCACCTGCCGGTCCCGCAGTTCCTCAACGACACCTGGATGCTGGGCAGTCTGGCGAACATCGTGACCTGGGAGTTCGTCGGCTACAACATGATCATCCTGTACGCCGCGCTGCGCACCATCCCCGAGGAACTGTACGAAGCGGCCGCCATGGACGGAGCCGGTGCCTGGCGCACCGCCTGGTCCATCAAACTGCCCGCACTGCGTCCGACGCTGATGCTCACCCTGCTGTTCTCCGTGATCGGCAGCTTCCAGCTGTTCAACGAGCCGAACCTGCTGATGAAGATCGCCCCGGAGGTGATCAGCAGCTCGTACACCGCCAACCTCTACGCCTACTCCCTCGCCTTCACCGGCCAGCAGGTCAACTACGCGGCCACGGTGTCCTTCCTCCTCGGCCTCGTCATCGTGATCGCCTCCTACGCCGTCCTGCTCACCGCGAACCGCAGGAGGACATCGTGACGACCACGACTCCCACCGCCACGATCGCAGCGTCGGCGGAACCGGCTCTCCCCGCGGCGTCGAAACGGCGTCGACGCAAGGCACGCCGTAGCGTCCCGCTGACGATCGCCATGCTGGCCGCCCTCGCCTACTTCGTCCTGCCGTTGCTGTGGCTGCTGATCGCCTCGACCAAGAGCACCCAGGACCTGATCAACACCTTCGGCCTGTGGTTCTCGCACGCCCCCCAGCTGCTGACGAACATCAAGGCCACCTTCACCCAGGACGACGGGGTCTTCGTCCACTGGCTGATCAACACGGCCGTGTACGCCGGGGTCAGTGCCTTCGGCGCCGCGCTGCTCGCCGCCGCCGGCGGGTACGGCTTCGCCAAGTTCCGCTTCCGCGGTGACCGGGTCGCCTTCAACCTCGTCGTGGGCGCCGTCATGGTCCCGACCACCGCCCTGGCGATCCCGACCTACCTGCTCTTCGCCAAGGCGGGCCTGGTCAACACGCCTTGGGCTGTCATCCTGCCCTCCCTCGTCAATCCGTTCGGCCTCTATCTGATGCGCGTCTACGCCGAGGACGCCGTCCCCGACAGCCTCCTGGAGGCCGCCCGCCTCGACGGCGCCGGCGAGACGCGGATCTTCTTCCGGATCGTGCTCAGACTGCTGGGCCCCGGCCTGGTGACGGTCCTGTTGTTCACGCTGGTGGCGACCTGGAACAACTACTTCCTGCCGCTGATCATGCTCAACGACCCGAACCTGTACCCCATCACGGTCGGGCTCTCCTCCTGGGCCGCCCAGGCGCAGAACGGCGGGGCGGGCGCCAGCAGCGACATGCTCGCGCTGGTCACGACCGGTTCCCTGATCTCGATCATCCCGCTCGTCGTGGCCTTCCTGATGCTCCAGCGGTACTGGCAGAGCGGCCTGGCTTCCGGCGGCGTCAAGCAGTGACGCACGTGTTCCTCATATCACTCCCCGTTTCCCCGGAGGTTTCCCCTCATGGCGGCTCTGCCTGCCCGTGTCCTGTTCGGTGCCGCGTACTACTACGAGTACACGCCCGCCTACGGCTCCTCCACGCAGCCCGATGAACGCCTCAAGACCGACCTGGACCTGATGGCCGAGGCGAACTTCACCGTGATCCGGGTCGGCGAGTCGGTCTGGTCGACCTGGGAACCTTCGAGCGGCCGCTTCGACCTCGACTGGCTCCAGCCCGTGCTCGACGGCGCCCACGAACGCGGCATCTCCGTCATCATCGGCACCCCGACCTACGCCGCACCGCAGTGGCTGGTCCGCCTCTATCCGGAGATCACCGCCGAGCACGCCACCGGGCAGCGCCTCGGCTGGGGCGCCCGCCAGGAGATCGACTTCACCCACCCCGCGTTCCGTTTCCACGCGGAGCGGGTCATCCGCAAGATGGTGGCCCGGTACGCCGACCATCCGGCGGTCATCGGCTGGCAGGTGGACAACGAGCCGGGCCTGCACCTCCTCCACAACAACGGTGTCTTCCAGCGCTTCGTGGACCACCTGCGGGAGAAGTACGGCGACGTCGAGACCCTGAACCGGGAGTGGGGGCTCGTCTACTGGTCGCACCGCCTGTCCACGTGGGCCGACCTGTGGACGCCGGACGGCAACGAACAGCCCCAGTACGACGTCGCCTGGCGGGAGTTCCAGGCCCGACAGGTCACCGAGTTCATCGGCTGGCAGGCCGACATCGTCCGCGAGTACGCCGGCCCCGAACACTTCGTCACCACCTGCATCTCCTACACCCGCCAGGGCGTGGAGGACGACGAGCTGTCGGACCGTCTCGACATCGCCTCCGGCAACCCGTACTACGACATGCAGGACGGCCTGCTGCTGCCCGACCCCACCCCCGACACCCACGAACAGAAGTGGAAGACCACCGGGGTGTGGTCGATGTACCAGACCGCGGACTGGATGTTCTCCTCGCGTCAGGAGCCGTTCCTGGTCACCGAGACCAACGCCCAGAGCATCGGCTTCGCGTGGGACAACAAGCCGGGCTACGACGGCCAGTGGCGCCAGACCGCCTGGGCGCACGTCGCGCGCGGGGCGCGGATGATCGAGTACTGGCAGTGGCAGACCCTGCGCTTCGGCGCGGAGACCTACTGGGGCGGAGTCCTTCCGCACAGCGGCCTGCCCGGCCGTACCTATGCCGAAATCGCCCGGCTCGGGGCCGAGTTCGAGACGGCGGGCGAACTCGTCGCCGGGCTCGAACCGGACGCCGACATCACGATCGTCTACTCGACGCCGAGCAAGTGGCTGATGCAGAAGTACCCGCCGCTCGCGACCGCCGACGGCGAACCGGACCCGGCCGCCTACCACCGCATCCTCGATCCCTTCTACCGCGGTGCTTTCGACGCGGGCCGCCAGGTGCGCATCGTCCACGCCCGCCAACTGCACGACCCGCGCGGCGAGCGGGACGGGATGACGCCCGAGGAAGCCGTACAGCGCCATCCCGTCCTCGTCGCCCCGGCCCTGTACGTCGTAGACGACTCGACGCTCGACTGGCTGGAGGCCTACGCCCACGCGGGCGGACACCTGGTGCTCGGCCCGCGCACCGCGTACGCCGACCACGAGGCACGGGCCCGCCACGAGCCGGCACCCGGACGACTCGTCCCCGCGGCGGGCGTCCAGTACGACGAGTTCGGCAACCTCACGCGCGACGTCCCGGTCCGCGCCGTACCCGGCAGCTCCCTCCAGGTGCCCGCGGACGCCACGGCCACGCAGTGGATCGAGGGCCTCGCGGCCGTCGACGCCGAGGTTCTCGCCGCCTACGAGCACCCGCACTACGGCCGCTGGCCCGCGGTCACCACCCGCCGCCACGGCGCGGGCCGGGTCACCTGCGTCGGCACGGTGCCGGGCCGCACCCTCGCCAGGTCGTTGGCCGAGTGGCTGGCTCCGGCCGCGAGCAGCGGCTGGCGCGACCTCCCCGCGTCGGTCACCGCGACCACCGGCACCTCACCCGAGGGACGCCGGGTCCACATCGTCCACAACTGGAGCTGGGAGCCCACCGGCGTCCCCACTCCGGCGGACCTCTCCGACGCGCTGACGGGCACCCCCGTCAGCGCGGGCTCGGCGTTGCACCTCGACGCCTGGGACGTACGCGTTCTCGTCTCCACCGACGCCGACAGCGCTCCGGTCCCCACGGCAACCAATCCAACCTGATCCATCCCCTGAGGAGGGGCCATGCAGAGAAGAAGGCTTGGACGAGCCCTCGGCACCTTCGCGGCGACATCCGCGATCCTCGCGATACCCATGGTCAGTGCACACGCGTACGACCCGACCGGCGGAATCCTGTACCAGCTCGGCAGCGACCCGTGCCTCAAGGGGCGGGGCAACTGCGCGGTCTACCCGAAGTCGGCCGAGCTGCCGAGCGGACGTCTGGTCGCGTCGTTCGAGAAGTCCACGGTCGTGACGGCCACGGGAAGCGCCGACCAGCAGACCCTCCCGGTCTACAAGAGCGACGACCACGGAACGACATGGCAGTCCCTGTCCTCGGTCAAGGCTCCGGCGTATCTCTCCAGCGACCCCCAGTACGCGAAGTACACGAGCAACTGGACCAACCCCTACCTCTACACGCTTCCCCAGGACGTCGGGAACCTGAAGCAGGGCACGCTCCTCCTCGCCAGTGTCGTGTCGGGCGACGACCAGTACTACAAGGAGCACAAGGCGGCCGACTCCAGCTGGACGCCGACCAACGACGGTGACCGCAAGGACCTGGCCATCGCCTTGTACTCCAGCACCGACGAGGGCACGTCGTGGAAGGTCGTCAACGTCGTCACGTCGGCCGGCTGGCAGGGCGGCAGCGCGGGCGCGGTCGGCCAGAACATCTCGGCCGCGAACACGCACCAGCAGGTGGACCCCGTCTGGGAGCCCTACCTGATGGTCTACAAGGGGCAACTCGTCTGCTACTACTCCGACGAGAACGACTACACCGGCTTCAACGCGACCACCGGCATCCCGACGCTCGACCCCGCGAACGACACGGCCACGGACTCGCACGGCCAGATCCTCGCCCACAAGACCTGGGACGGCACCAGCGCCGCGTGGAGCTCCCCGGTCGTTGACATCGCCGGGCTGACCCAGGACATGGGCAGCGGCAAGACGGAGATCGGCGGCGGCCGGCCGGGCATGGCGAACGTCGTCCGTACGACGGACGGCAAGTGGCTCCTGACCTTCGAGTACTGGGGCGGTGGCGCCAACACCAGGTACGTGCTCGCTGACAACCCGTTGAAGTTCTACCTCGGCTCCGCCACGGGCACGGGCGTCAACTCCCTGCCGTTCGACACCGGCTCCCACGCTCTCGCGACCGGGGGCAGCCCGGTCCTCATCAGGGAGCCCGGCGGACGACTGGTCTACAACGCGGCCGGCAGCGGCAACGTCTGGGTCAACGACAGCGGACGCAGCGACGGCACCTGGAAGGAGTACCAGACGACCTCGCCGGCCGGCTACAGCCGCGACCTCCAGTACGTCGCCGCCACCGGACGTATCGCGATCCTCAACAACCAGGGCACCTCCACGATCGCCTACGCCGAAACCGACCTCGGCCACTCCGACGGCGCCTACTACCAATTGGTGAACCGCAAGACCGACCAGGTGATCGGCACCGGGAACAAGACCAACGACGCGAACCTCGGCAACGCGAACGTGCCCGACGTGAAGCTTGAGGCTCCGGGCTCGGCCGCGAACGCGGACACCCAGTACTGGCACGTGACGACCGAGCCGAGCGGCGGCGTGAGCCTGCTCAACAAGTCGGGCGGTCGCGCGGCGGCCATCTGGACGGGCAGCGCCACCGCCGGCCAGAAGATCGGCCAGTGGGTCGACAACAGCGACACCGGCAGCTGGAACCTCGTCAAGACCAACGACGGATTCTACAAACTGCAGTCCGTCAAGAACACGAGCCTGTACTTGACCGGCGCCTCCGCCGAGGCACAGCTGACCCTGCAGACCGCGCTCACGGACGGCTCGCAGGACTGGGAGCTCGTCCAGTAGGCATCGCACGAAACCGGGGGCCTGGCACCCGATGCCAGGCCCCGCCCCCACATTCGCAAGATCGAACACTGGGCGACATCCCGATCGACAGGTCAGGATGGCCGCCAGCACGATCTCCTCACCAGAAGGACGGCCGGTTGTGAACACGGACCACGAGGACCGTAAGCACCTCGAACCCTGCGTCGTCGGAGTCGACTTCGGCACGCTGTCCGGGCGGGCCGTGGTGGTCCGTGTCCGCGACGGAGCGGAGCTGGGTATCGCGGAACATCCCTACGCCCACGCGGTCCTGGACCGGGAGCTGCCCGACGGTACGAGGCTGCCGCCCGACTGGGCGCTCCAGGTGCCCTCCGACTACATCGATGTCCTGCGCATCGCCGTACCCGAGGCGCTGGCCCGCTCCGGAGTGCGGGCGGATCAAGTCGTGGGTATCGGCACGGACTTCACCGCGTGCACGGTCCTGCCGGTCCTCGCCGACGGTACCCCGCTGTGCGAACTGCCCGGGCTCGCCGGCCGTCCGCACGCCTACGTCAAGCTGTGGCGCCATCACGCCGCGCAGGCTCAGGCCGATCGCATCACCGCTCTGGCCGACGCGCGCAAGGAGCCCTGGCTGCGGCGGTACGGCGGGAAGATCTCCTCGGAGTGGGAGTTCGCCAAGGCCCTCCAACTGCTCGAAGAGGACCCCGAGCTCTACGAGTTGACCGAGCGCTGGATCGAGGCCGCCGACTGGGTCGTCTGGCGCCTGTCCGGCACGTACGTCCGCAACGCGTGCACCGCCGGGTACAAGGGGCAGCTCCAGGACGGCAGTTACCCCTCCTCCGACTATCTGGCCGCGCTCAACCCCGCCTTCGCCGGCTTCGTGGCCGACAAGCTGGAGCAGCCGGTCGGCCAACTCGGCGACCGGGCCGGTGGGGTGACGGCGGAAGCGGCGGCGTGGACGGGCCTGCCCGAGGGCATCGCCGTGTGCGTGGGGAACGTGGACGCCCATGTGACAGCCCCTGCGGCCACCGCCGTCGAACCCGGCCGGATGGTCGCCATCATGGGCACCTCCACCTGCCATGTGATGAGCAGCGACCAGTGGGCCGAAGTGCCGGGTATGTGCGGGGTGGTCGAGGGCGGCATCCTGCCGGGGCTGTGGGGATACGAGGCCGGACAGAGCGGCGTCGGCGACATCTTCGGCTGGTTCGTGCGCACCGGGTTCCCCGTCGAGTACGCGGAGGAGGCCGCCGCGCTCGGCCGTGACCCGCACGAACACCTCACCGCGCTGGCGGCCGAACAGCGGGTGGGCGAGCACGGGTTGATCGCCCTGGACTGGCACAGCGGCAACCGCAGCGTGCTCGTCGACCACGACCTGAGCGGTGTCCTGGTCGGGCTGACCCTCTCCACCCGTCCCGAGGACATCTACCGCGCCCTGTTGGAGGCGACCGCCTTCGGTACCCGCACCATCATCGAGGCGTTCGAGACGTCCGGCGTCCCGGTCCGCGAACTGATCATCGCGGGCGGCCTGACGAAGAACCCGCTGCTGATGCAGATCTACGCCGACGTCACCCGCCGTCCCCTCGGTGTCATCGACTCCGAGCAGGGCCCGGCGCTCGGTGCGGCGATGCACGCGGCGGTCGCGGCCGACGTGTACCCCGACATCCGGGCCGCCGCCCACGCCATGGCCAAGGCCCGCCCCGCCGTCTACCAGCCGGATCCCGGGCGGGCCGCCGCCTACGACCGGCTGTACGCCGAATACCGGCTGCTGCACGACTACTTCGGCCGCGGCGCCAACGAGGTCATGCACCGGCTGCGTCACCTCCGCACCCAGGCATCCTCCGCCTGAGCGGCACCCCACTGCCCGGTGGTCAACTCCCTTTGAAAGGAACCCTCATGGACACAGCCCCGCGCCTTACCCGGACGTATTACACCGGACTACGTCGAGCGGTTCGAGGACGCCTACGACCGCGAGGTCCAGGGCTGGGTGGACGCCACCCGACGCGGCGAGGTCACCGGCCCCAGTGTCTGGGACGGTTACGCGGCGGCGGCCGTGTGCGAGGCGGGCGTGCTGTCCCAGCGGGAGGGGCGGCGCGTCGAGGTCGAGTTGACCGAGCGGCCCGCCTTCTATCGGTAGGCCGTACACAGAACGGGAGAGGGCGGTACCGGACCGGTACCGCCCTCTCCCGTTCGCTCTTCGCTATGCCGTGGCCGGCAGCACCGTACGCGGCCGGACGGGGAAGCCGGCCGCCCGGTAGCAGTCGTCGATGAGCCGCATCGTGGTCAGCGCGTCATCGGCGTCGAGCGGCAGGGGCTCACCGCGCCTCAAGTGGCCGGCGAAGGCGTCCAGTTGGTAGGTGTACGACGACCGGCGGCCGAGTTCCTCGGTGCGCTCACCGGCGGCCGTACGCACGACGACCCGGTCGTCCAGGTGAGGCTGCACGAAGTTCACCACCGTGGCCTCGCCCCGCGAGCCGACGACGCGGCAGCTCATCTGCCAGGTGTCGTGGGCCATGTGGCAGCGGGCGCTGCCCGTGGCGCCGACCGGGAACTCCAGGTCCGCGTCCAGCCATTCGTCGATCCCCGTGGCGTCGGCCTTCTCGCCGCCGCGTGCGGCGACCAGCCGGGGTGCCCCGCCCGCCCAGGGTGCGAGCATGCGCTGGGCGTGCAGGCTGTAGCAGCCGAGGTCCATCAGGGCGCCGCCCGCCAACGGGAGCGACCACCGAACGTCGCTGTCCGGTGGCGCGGGCATGGCGACCATGGTGTCGACGTGCCGGAGATCGCCCAACTCCCCGCTGTCCAGCAGCTCGTGGAGACGCACGACGACTGGGTGGAACAGGTAGTGGAAGCCCTCCATGAACACCGTGCCCGCCTTGGCGACGGCCTCGTGGACCTCGGCCGCCTCCGTCGCGTTGCTCGCGGACGGCTTCTCGGTGAGGACGTGCTTGCCGGCCCGGAGAGCGGCCAGGTTCCACGGCGCGTGCAGGCTGTTGGCCAGCGGGTTGTAGACGACCTCGATCTCCGGGTCGGCGATCAACTCGGCGTAGGAGTCCGCCACCCGCTCCACGCCGTGCGTGGTGGCGAAGGCCTCGGCACGGTCGCGGTCGCGGGCGGCCACCGCGACGAGGCGGTGGCCGCCGGCCCGGGCCGGGCCGACGATCGCCAACTCGGCGATCCGGGCCGCGCCCAGAACGCCGATCCGCAGGGGTTCGTCCGTTGTCACTTGCGCACCTCGTCGAGTCGTACGGGACGGTGTTCACGCAGCGAAATGGTGCACGCGTCGGCGATCCGGCTCGCCTCGATGGCGTCGGCGACCGTGCAGGGGGAGGTGCGGGCGCCGGCCACGACCTCGGTGAACGCGGTGAGTTCGGCGCGGTAGGCGTCGGCGAACCGGTCCATGAAGAAGGTGTGCGGCACTCCCGCCGGGAAGGTGGCGCCCGGTTCGACGGAGCGCAGCGGGAGCTTGTCCTCCAGGCCGACGGCGATGCTGTCCCTCATGCCGTGCAGTTCCAGGCGGACGTCGTGACCGCGGGCGTTGTGGCGGGAGTTGGAGACGACGGCGATGGTGCCGTCGTCGAGGGTGAGCAGGGCGGACGCCGTGTCGGCGTCACCCGCCTCACGGATGTACTGAGCGCCCCGGTTGCCGCCGGTCGCGTAGACCTCGACCACCTCGCGGCCGGTCACCCAGCGCACGATGTCGAAGTCGTGCACGCCGCAGTCGCGGAAGATGCCGCCGGAGGCGGCCACGTAGGCGGGCGGCGGCGGGGCGGGGTCGAGGGTGGTGGACCGTACGGTGTGCAGGTCGCCGAGTTCACCGCTCACCACGGCCCGCCGCGCGGCGACGCAGCCCGCGTCGAAGCGCCGGTTGTAGCCGATCTGTACCTCGACGCCGCTGCCCTCCACCGCGCGCAGCACCTCCAGGCTCTCCTCGACTCCGCGGGCGACGGGCTTCTCGCAGAACACGGGGATGCCCGCCTTCACGGCGGCGAGGACGAGCTGGGGGTGTGCGTCGGTCGCGGCGGCGATCACGACACCGTCGACTCCGGCGGCGAGCAGGGCCTCGGGGGAGTCGGCGGGGGTGGCCCCGAAGCGTTCGGTGGCCGTGGCGACGGTCGCGGCCACCGGGTCGGTGACCACCAGGGAGTCCACCGCGTCGAGCCCGGCGAGGGTCTCCGCGTGGAAGGCGCCGATGCGGCCCAGTCCCATGATGCCTATGCGCATGAGAATCGTGCTCTTTCTGCTGAGGTGCGACTCAGTCCTGGCCGCCGAAGACGTTCTGGTCCCAGTCGACGACCGAGCCGGTCACCACCCCGCTGCGGCCGGAGAGCAGGAAGACGACGAAGTCGGCGATCTCGTCGACCTGCCCGAGCTTGCCCATCGGCTGCGACCGCGCGGCCTGCTCCCGCCAGTCGTCGCCCGCGCCGTGGAAGGCACGCTGCGTGGCGTCCTCGCCCTCGGTGTCCGTCCATCCGATGTTGACGGTGTTGATCCGGATCCGGTCGAAGCGGTGCGCGTGCGCGGCGTTGCGGGTCAGGCCCGCGAGGCCGGCCTTGGCCGCGGAGTACGGGGCCAGGTAGGGCGGCCCGCCGTGGGCGCAGTTGGAGCCGATGTTGACGATGGTCCCGGGCGCTTTGCGGGCGGTCATGTCGGCCACCGCCGCCTGCATCGCGAAGAACGGCGCCTTCAGATTGATCGCCATGTGCTGGTCGAACAGTTCCGGTGTGGTGTCCAGCAGCGAGCCACGCGATGTCAGCCCCGCCGCATTGACGAGGCAGTCGACGCGCCCGTGGGTTTCGACGGCCTGTACGACGCTGTCCCGTGCCTGCGCCGGATCGGAGAGGTCCGCGCGCACGAAGCGCGCGCCCGTGTCCGCGGCGAGTTTCTCGCCGACCTCGGCCCGCCGGCCGGTGAAGACGACGGTCGCGCCTTCTCCCACGGCGGCCCGCACGATGCCCGCGCCGACGCCCTGGCTGCCGCCGTTGACGAGGACGACTCTGTCCTCAAGTAGTCCCATGAATGCTGTGTCCTTTTCAGCTCTGGCGGCGCTTGGCGGCCGCCTGCAGTTCCTGGCGCAGTCGTTCGGGGTCCCAGCCCTCGGCGACGGCCTGCCGGAGGGTGTCCGCCTGGGAGGGCGGGGCGAGACCCTTCACCGGCGGGTCGAGGTCGAGGTTGGTGGGGAAGGGGTAGCCCTCGGCGGTGGCCGCGATCACGCGGCGCAGCCAGTCCTCCGAGACGCCTTCGGCCTTGCGGCTCAGCAGCACCGGGAACAGCGCGTTCGCCATCGCCTCGCGGTCCACCGTCTCCATGGCGCGGCCGAAGGCGGAGGAGATCTGCAGCAGGTTCGCCATGCGCCTGATGTCGGCCGAACGGTTGTGCCCGGCGGCGTGGAAGAGCGCCGGGTTGAAGAAGACCGCGTCGCCCTTCTCCAGGGGGAGTTGGACGTGGTGGGCGTCGAAGTACTCGACGAACCGCGGGAGCCGCCAGGCGAGATAGCCGGGCTCGAACTTCTGCGAGTGCGGCAGATAGAGGGTCGGCCCTGACTCGACGGGCATGTCGCAGTGGGCGACCGCGCCCTGAAGGGTCAGCACCGGCGAGAGCCGGTGGACGTGCGCCGGATAGGCCGCCGCCTGCTCCTGGGAGAGGAATCCGAGGTGGTAGTCGCGGTGCACGTTCTGCGCCGCGCCGCCCGGGTTGACCACGTTGACCTGCGAGGTGACCTGGTAGGCGGGGCCGAGCCAGGCCTCCGAGATCAGCTCCAGGATGTCGTTGGCGTAGTAGTCGGCGAACATCTCCGGCGCCCGTACGGCCACCTTGTCCAGGGCGTTCCAGACCCGGTCGTTCGCGCCGGGCTTGGCGAAGTGGTCGCCCCGGGCCGCGCCGCTCGCGCGCTCCTCCTCGATCAGCGCGCGGAAGGCCTCGGACGCCCGGTCCACGACGGCCTCGTCCGGGAATGCGCCCTTGAGGACCACGATGCCGGGCCCGTCCAGCAGAGCCCGGACCAACTCGTCCTGCACGCTCCGACGGCCCTCCGGGGACGTGGCCAGGGAGCGCAGCCGATCGCTGTCGTAGAGCGGGACGTTCTGTTCGATCCGCTCGGCCGAGGGGTGGTCGGCAAGGTCGGTGTGCTGCTCCACGAGTGAGCGGAACACGTCGAGATCACAGTCCGCCTCGGTCAACCAAGTCCGCGATCCTGCGGCTACGGGAGACATCCGGGTCCTTTCGCAGTTCGTGCATTTCTGCCAGTCTTGAGAACGCGAACCCATCATTCAATGCTTATCAGTGCATCAAAAGTCCATCATCAGCTCTTGGGATCAGTCATGCGACACCGCTATCCGATCAGGGAAATCGCCCGTCAGGCCGGGCTGAGTACGGCCACGGTCGACCGTGTCCTCAATCAGCGGGGCAACGTGACGGAGGGCACCATCAGGGAGGTGCAGGAAGCCATCAAGGACCTGGACCGCCAGCAGAGCCAGGTCCGGCTCGGCGGCCGTACCTTCATGATCGACATCGTGATGCAGACCCCGGAGCGGTTCTCCACCGCGGTACGGGACGCACTCGAAGCCGAACTGCCGTCCCTGCACCCCGCTCACGTGCGCTCGCGCTTCCACTTCCGGGAGGCCTGCCCGCCCGAGGAGCTGATCGGAACCCTGGACGGGATCGCGAAGCGCGGCACGCAGGGCGTGATCCTCAAGGCCCCCGACGAGCCGGAGATCGCGGCCGCGGTCGGCCGGCTGGTCGCGGCCGGCATCCCCGTCGTCACGCTGGTGACCGACCTGCCCCACAGCGCCCGCCTGGCCTACGTCGGCATCGACAACCGCGCGGCCGGCGCCACCGCCGCCTACCTCCTCGGACAGTGGCTGGGCAAGCGGCCCGGCAACGTGCTCACCACCATCAGCCGGGGCTCCTTCCGGGGCGAGGAGGAACGCGAGATGGGCTTCCGCAGCGCGATGCGCCTCGCCGACCCCAGGCGATCCCTGGTGGAGGTCACCGACAGCGACGGCCTGGACGCCACCCAGCACGATCTCGTCCTGGGAGCGCTCAAACGGGACGAGGACATCATCGCCGTCTACTCCGCGGGCGGCGGCAACCTCGCGACCCTCGACGCCTTCGACGCGCTCGGCCGCGAGTGCGCGGTGTTCATCGCCCACGACCTCGACCACGACAACACCCGACTGCTGCGCGAGCGCCGCCTGTCCGCGGTCCTCCACCACGACCTGCGCCAGGACCTGCGCCGCGCCTGCCAGATCATCATGCGCGCCCACAAGGCCCTCCCCGACGACGGCCCGTCACTGCCCTCGGCGATCCAGGTGGTCACACCGTTCAACATGCCACCGGATGCGCCGACGGTGCCGGTCGTCGACTGAAGCCCGCCGTGAGCCCTCGCTCGGGTGTGCACTCCGCAGCAGTCCGCGGTGCTGATCAGAGGCCGGGTTGGGCGGGCTGTTCACGGACGAGGAGTTCGCCCACCTCGACACCGCCGCCGGGTAGGACATCTTCGATCCGCCGTACGGGGTTCAGGCCCGTACTCACGAACAGGCGTGCGTGTACGACAAGGCCTCGGCAACCTGTTCTACCGGCTGCGGAGGCCTTCGGCGTGGCTGGTGGGCTCACCGCAGCAGGCTGCCGCCGTCCACCGTCAGCACCTGGCCGGTCAGCGCCTCCGCGGCCTCGCCGGCCAGAAAGCCCACGGTCGCCGCGACGTCCTCAGGGACGAGGGCGCGGGGGAGTGCCTGCGTGGCCAGGGCCGCGGTGAACGCCTCGTCGGGCTGGTACGCGGTCGACGGGGTGCGGGTGAGCCCCGGGGCCACGGACATCACGGCGATGCCGTCCTTGCCCAGCGCGGCGGCCAGGGCGCGCCCGAACGCGGTGAGCGCCCCCTTGCTGGTGATGTAACCGAGCAGGTCGGGGCTCGGCGGCTTCCAGACGGTGTCGGAGGTGATGAGCACGATCCGGCCGAACCCGCGCCCCCGCATCCCGGGCGTGAAGGCCTGGGCCAGCAGCAGGACCGACTCGACGTTGACGGCCTGGATCCGCCGCCAGGTGGAGAGGTCGGCGGTCTCCAGCTCCAGCAGGTCGGCCGCGGCGGCCGAGTGGACGAGCACGTCGACCCGGCCGTACCTCTCCAGGACTTCGGCGGCTGCCCGCCGTACGTCCTCCTCCGAGGCGAGGTCGCATACGACGTCACCGACCCGGTCCAGAACGACGACCTGGTGGCCGAGACGGGCGAGTTCACGAGCGATCGCACCGCCGATCGCCCCGGCTCCGCCGGTCACCACCGCTACCCGTGACGTCGGGCCATCAGTCATGGTTCTCATCTCCTCATCGCAACACTGAAGCTGTCTATTGCTCAAGCAAGCAAATTGTGCGCCCGTCGCCGACCGCACGGCAAGGTGTCGCTGCGGCATAGTGGGATGTGTAACCGTCACTCTTACGCGCTCCGGGACCGCAATGCCTACCAGTAGTCGCTTCGTCGTCGCCGTCCATGCCCTGGTCGCCCTCGCGGTCAGTGGCGACAAACCCCTGCGCTCCGAGGACCTCGCCCACTCGGCCAACACGAGCCCCGTCGTGATTCGCGGCCTGCTGTCCCGGCTGAGCGGTGCGGGGCTCACCAAGTCCCAGCTCGGGGCGGGCGGTGGTGCGTTGTTGGCCAGGCCGGCCGAGGAGGTGCGGCTGTTGGAGGTGTACCGGGCGGTGGAGGACACCCGGTTGTTCACCCTGCACCGCACCCCGCCGCCGCCCGACTGTGCGGTCGGCAGCAATATCGTGGGCGCCCTCCAGCCCGCGCTGACCCGTGCGCGCGAGGCGTTCGAAGCGGAGCTGGACCACACCACGATCGCGGAACTCGCCGACGAGGTGGCCCGCCTCGGGAACTTCACGATGCCGCTCGAATGGTGACTGCCCGCCGGAGTGATCTGCGGCACCGTTCAAGAGAAGTGTCGCTGTGTCGCTTACACAGTGATAATCTCGGCGCGTCCGCTGGGCGAAGAGATGACGCATCTCCGTGCCTGACCCGCGGTCAGTCCCCGGCGGCCGTCCCCTCGGGCAGACGCCACCAATGACGGGAGCGCAAGATGAGCAACACCCCCTCGGCCGTCGACCTGCTGCAGCGCAGCCTCGACGCCTTTCTCGCCAAGGACATGAAGGCGTGGACGGACCTGTGCGCCGACGACGTCGTCGCCGAATTCCCGTTCGCCCCGGAGGGGTCGCCGGCCCGGATCGAGGGGCGCGAGGCGCTCTACGACTATCTGCGCGGCTACCCCGACGTCATCGACGTCCGTGAGATCCCCTCGGTGCGCGTCTACTCGACCGCCGACGAGAACGTAGCGATCGCGGAGTGGAGTGTGGTCGGCAGCGTGGTGTCCAACGGCAACCCGTACAACATGAGTTACGCGACCTTCGTGACCTTCCGCGACGGACTCGTCGTCAACTACCGGGAGTACTGGAACCCGAAGGTCTTCCTGGACGCGCTCAGCGGCGTCCGCTTCTGAGTCCTCGTCCGCTGACGCCGTACTGCTTGCCGGAGCAAGTTAAGGGGCATATGTTTGCTCCGGCAAGCAAGTATGAGAACTTGCGCAGGGAAAGAGGCCCAGAGCATGGCCGCCGACACCGCCCGCCGGTCCCTCCTGGCCCGCACCGCCGCCCTGGCCGCGGTGCCCGCGATCGGACCCGTTGTCGCAGACACCGCGCTCGGCACCCCGGCCCTCGTCGCCGACTCCACCCACTGCCCGGCACCGCCAGCTTCCTCAGCGCCCTGCGTGGGCCGAGAGGCTGTGGAAGGAGGTGCGGATCGGAGCCAGGCGATCGCGGCAGTTGGCGGCTCGCGCGCGGGGGGACCGCAAATTAGGGGACGAGTGCCGAGACGCCCGAGCGTGATCGGACGCAGGGAGCCCACCAGGAGGTTCTTGGCCTACGGGCGGTACAGAGCTCGGATATCCGTGACCTGTATAGATGGCAGAAACGGTGACAGCTGCCCTCCGCCGCCTCCTGGGGGAGCCGGTGCCTCGTGGCCGGGGGACGTTCTTGTGCTGAAGGTAGTAGGCGTGCTCCCAGGCGTCGAAGACCAGGAGCGGGTGATGCCGTGGCTGACGTTGCCGTGATGGCCGTAGATCTGCCGGTCAGATCACTGGGTGTTGACGAGGTCGAACTCATTGCCTTCCGGGTCGGCGAAGGTGATCCAGCGGATGCGGCCTTCTTCGGTGTTGTCGTTGAGCCGTGTCGCTCCGAGGGCGAGCAGCCGCTGGGTTTCGGCGTCCAGTTCAGCGGTGCTCAGGTCGAGGTGGAGCCGGTTCTTGACGGTCTTGCCCTCGGGGACCCTGTGGAACATCAGGAACGGGCCGGAGGCGGCGGGGTCGGTGGCGGCGATGGCCGCGAAGTCGGCCGAGGCCCCGTCACTGACCTGGCGTCCCAGAGCCTGGGCCCAGAACTCGGCGATGGTGGCGGGCTGCGCGGCGTCGTAGCTGACACCGATGACGGAGATGCTCATGTCTGACTTCCTCGGGTGGATACAGGTGTACACAGGTTGATACGGGCGGAACTGCGAATACTGCGAGGGTCTCGCGGTCAGGCCCTGGCGCGGACGCCAGGACCTGACCCGGGCGGGCGTCACACTGCGGTTCGGCCGCCGTCGACGGCGAGGACCGTTCCGGTGACGTAGGCGGACTTCGGCGAGGCCAGGAACGCGATGGCGTCGCCGATCTCCTCGGCCTTCGCACCGCGGTTCATCAGGGTGGTGGTGGCGAGCTGCTCGATGAGGCCCGAGTCGGCGCCATCGCTGAACGTCGGCCCGGGGGCGATCGCGTTGACCCGGACGCCGGCGGGGCTGAACTCCGCCGCCCACGCCCGCGTCATCGCCTCCAGGGCGACCTTGGAGGCGCTGTAGGCCGCGCCTCCGCCCAGGCCGACCTTGCCGGCCATGCTGCTCAGGCTGATGATGCTGCCGCCGCCCCGCTTGGCCATGGCCGGGGCGAGCGCGGCGACCAGGTAGTAGGCGGCGCGGACGTTCGTGGCGAACATCGCGTCGAACGTCGCGGGATCCAGGTCGGGTGTCGCGCCGAACCACGAGATCCCGCCGTTGTTCACCAGTACGTCCACCTCGCCGACCTCCGCCGCGAGTTGCCGTACGCCCTGCACGTCCGTCAGGTCCGCGGCGACGAACCGACCGTGGCCGCCGGTGAGCTCGATCGCCTCGATGGTCGCCGCGCCCCGTCCCGCGTCCCGGCCGTGCACGAACACGTAGAAACCGTCCGCGGCCAGGGCCAGCGCCGCCGCCCGTCCGATGCCCGACGTGGCGCCCGTCACGAGAGCGGTCTGCCGCGTGTCCACGTTGACTGCCTCAACCATGATCCGTCTCCCTGGCCTTGTGGATGGACCTGATGTCCATCCGGCGGCATCAAACTAGACAGGTTAGTCTGATTGTGTCAACTCGTCTTGAGGTCAAATCTCCCATCCGGGATGCCGACCGCCGAAGCGTCTCGCTCCAGCGGTGGCCAGGGTTCAGGCAAGGGGATCGCGCATTGCTCTGCGAGATGCGAGTCGTGGGGAATTCTACATATGTGCAGCTCAGTGCCGCTATTAGGTCCGGAGATGCGAGCCGCTACGCGTCGAGCTCTTTGACGTGCGGGGGGGCTGGCTGGGGGCTGCGGGGAAGCGTCGCGGCCTTGGGGGAAAGAGTTCTAGGATGATCAGACTGCACTGATCGGTCTAGTAATTTGAGCCACCGTACTCATAGACTGATCAGTCTGGTATGGTGCGGTCATGGCAGAGGAGAAGAAGAGCAGGGGGTCGGCTCGGGAGCGGTTGCTGGCCGCGGCCAACGAGTTGTTCTACGCCGAGGGCGTGAACTCGGTCGGCATCGACCGGGTGATCGAGCATGCGGGCGTGGCCAAGGCCTCCCTCTACAACACCTTCGGCAGCAAGGAAGAGCTGGTGCGCGCCTATCTCAAGGACCGCCATGCCCGCACCCGCGAACGCATGGCCCGTGAACTCCAGGCCCGCTACAACACGCCCCGTGAACGGCTGGTCGGGGTCTTCGAGGTCCAAGGTCTGGCCTTCACCGAACCGGACTTCCGTGGTTGCGCGTTCGTGACCGCCAGCGCGGAGTCCGAGGCGGGCAAAGCCGTGCAGCAGGCCACCGAGGAGTACCGGATGTGGGTGCGCTCATTGTTCCTCGACCTCGCCTATGCCGCCGAGGCGCCGCAGCCCGAAGCGCTGGCCAAACGGCTCGTCCTGCTCTACGACGGGGCCGGCATCTCCTCCTGGATGGACCACGACCCCAGCGTCGCCGAGGCCTCCCGTGACGTGGCCCAGGGGCTCGTCGACGCGGCCTTCGCCCGATGAACACCTACCGTTCCACGCCCTGAAAGGACGCACTCGAAACCGCATCGTCCGCGCACCTGCCGACAGAGCGAAAAGACCGCCGCGGGGTGCGGTCGGTCGATGAGTGCGCTGACGGCGTCGCCGATGTACTCGGCGCCCAGGGCGGCCGGGATGACGGTCGTGGTGGCGGCGTTGTGGGTGGATATTCATGGCCCGTTGGGATGCGCGCGAATGCCATCGGTCGGCACCGGCTGTCGCTGGGGAGACGGATCTTCGTCGTCGGCCCGCCGCGGGACCGTTCGAGGGTACGGTCGGGCGGCTCGTTGGCCGGGGCTCTTGTGACGGGCCCCAGCGGCGTGCCGGTGGGCGCGGACGATCGTGGAGTGGACCGCCGACCCACTCCAGGTGAACCGCTGCTGCACCACTCGGTGGACACCACCCGCCTTCCTCGCTTGGCCGCGTGGGGGCCGGGTGCCCGCGGACGCCTCGTGTCCCGCCTCGACTCTCATGCGCCTTGGCGGGAATAGCGGTCCTGAATGCGAGGTTGGGCAGGCACGGTAGACAGATAGGTCTACTCATCTTGAGAGGATCTTCGAATTCCGACGATCCTCTGCCGCGTCCCCGCGAAGGATCTCTGATGAACCACCTCGAACAGCATGAGCGCACCACGGCGTCGGGCAGGCCGATACCGCCGCGGGCGGCCTTCTACGTGCTCGCCTCCATCGTGGTCTCCTTCCTCGCCGCCTCCAGCGCGCCCACGCCCCTCTACGCGACCTACCAGGCCGAATGGGGATTCACTCCCATCACCACCACCGTGGTCTTCGGTGTCTACGCGATTGCCGTGCTCTCGGGTCTGCTGGTCTTCGGGAAGCTGTCCGATCACGTTGGCCGCCGTCCCGTTCTGATCACCGCGATCGCGACACAGGCTGCTGCGATGCTGTTGTTCTCCGCTGCCGGAGGCGTGGACGCGCTGCTCGTCGCCCGCATCGTGCAGGGCCTGTCCACGGGCGCCGCGCTCGGTGCCGTGGGCGCCGCGATGATGGACATCAACCGACCTCGTGGCACTGTGGCGAACGCCTTCGCGCCCGGCCTGGGTACCGCGACGGGCTCCTTGATCAGCGGTTTCGTCGTGCAGTACCTTCCTGCCCCCACCCACGCGATCTATCTCGGCCTGCTGGCCGTGTTCGTGGCCCAGGCGATCGCCATCACGCTGATCGACGAGACCGTCACCCGCGAGCCGGGAGCGCTGGCCAGCCTGGTGCCCGAGATCAAGCTCCCGCGCACGGTCCGCGGATCCGTCCTGGCGGTGGCTCCCGTCATCTTCGCCGTCTGGGCGCTCGCCGGGTTCTACGGCTCCCTCGGCCCGGCCCTGGTGCGCACCCTGGTCGGCTCCACCTCCGCCGTCTACGGCGGCCTCGGGCTCTTTGTCCTGGCGATCGTCGCGGCCACCTCCGTCCTGGCCCTGAGCAAGACCCAGGCCACCACCGTGATGTACACCGGAATCGCCGCCCTCATCACAGGGGTGGCACTCACCTTGCTGGCCGTCGGCCTGGACGCACCCACCCTGTTCTTCGTCGGCACGGCCGTAGCCGGCCTCGGCTTCGGCAGCGGCTTCCAGGGTGGCATCCGAACCGTGCTGCCACTGACCGAGCCCCACGAGAGCTCCGGCGTGCTGTCGCTGCTCTTCGTCGTCTCCTACCTCGGCATGGGAGTCCCCTCCGTCATCGCCGGCGTGCTCGTGGTGCACGGCGGCGGACTGGTACCGACCTCCGAGGAATACGGCGCCGTGGTCATCGCCCTGGCCCTGCTGGCCCTCGCGGCGCTGCTGCTGCGCGGCAGGCCGCACCCGGCTCCGGGGCTGACCGTGGCCTCCGGACCCGCTGTCACCGGGTTTCAGGCAGCCGATGCCGAGCCGGGGGAGCGCGTGTCCTGAACCGCCCCCGCACTGTCCGCAATGCATGACAACGCGCAAAGCGCGGCAGTCCCGTCGAAGGAGCATCCGACAGCTACCGGGCTTGGGTCCGGGCCCTGTTCACCGATCTCGCCCGGGAGGCCGGCGCTTCGGATCCCGAGGCACTCGCCCGCCGGCTCCACCTCATGTACGCCGGGAGCGGGATGTCCGCACGGATGGACCGCGGCCCTTCGGCGTGCGCGACTGCCGTGGCGGCGGCCTCCGTCCTGATCGACGCGGCGTTCTCGAACCGCCGTGAAGTGTCGCGAGGCCGACGTGACTGCGGCCTTTGGTTGCGGCTGCCTCGCCGGCGAGCGGCGGCGTGGTCGGTCGTGCGGGTCAGGGTGCGAAGGCATTGTCCACGGCGAGGGTGTCCTCGTAGAGGTGAAGGCGGGTGATCTCTCCGTTCTCGACCACCAGGTGCAACGCGGAGGGGGTGGTGAACTCACGGCCGTTCTCGGCCACCGTGTGAGTGAAGGTTCCGAGGATCATCACGTTCTCGTCCTCGACGATCATGCGCTCCATCACGACCTTGCTCTTGCCGTCGACGTACACGGCCCACATCGTGGTGAAGTACGGGGCGATCTCCTCGCGCCGTGAACGGTGCCCTGTCCAGGGCAGTTTCTCGGCACCGGGGACGTGCCAGTCGATGTCAGGGGCGAAGAGTTCCTCGATGCCGTCCTGGTCCTGGGCGCCGAGGCGGTCCAGGAACTTCTCGGCCACGGCTCGCGTCGTCTCGCTCTTCGTTGCCATGGCCCCGGTCCTCTCAGGTGATTGAGCTCTACGGTGTGCGGTCTTCGCGGTGTGGTGCGGGGGGTTGCGGGTCTGGGATCACATGGTTTCCGTCAGGCGTGCTGGGTATGGACGCGTGGGCGTCGCACGGCATGCGGCGGGCGCAGGCTTGACAGGGTCTCGGCGTCACGGCTGCCGGGCTCGGCGGTGCCGGCGAACAGTACTGGGTGGGGGCGTCCTGGACCTGGAAGGTCTGGTGGGTGAGGGTGAAGCGCCGTGCTACCGGGTGGTGAAAGGTCTTGGTCCTACTGCCTGGGCGCTCTACGTCGACCTGGCCGGAGGTGTTCCGTTCGCGGCCTTGCTCCAGGCGGGCGTAGTAGTCGACGCTGACTCCGGCCAGGACGGCGACCTCCTCGCGTCGCAGCCCGCTGACCCGTCGATCGGTCGATCGGTCGATCGGTCGATCGAGGAAACCCCACCTCCTGCGGGCTGAGGCGGGAGCGACGCGCCGGCAGGAACTCCGCCCAGTTCGTTGCCGCTCATACCTCGGTCGTAGGTCGCCGCTTCCTAGGAGTGCGGTACCCAGGAAGCCCCTTCCTGCCGCCGATCGATGATCGGGCTCATGCTGACGAGACGGCACAACACACCGTCAAGGCCGTCGACCCCACGAACGAACGAGCATGATGCACCTCTCCACCACGGACACCCCCGAGGTGGCACTGATCGCCGAGGCCGGCAGCGGCATCCGTGAGGCCTCCGCCAGGTGGTCGGCTGCAGCCGGGCGCCCCGTGGTACTCGGCGTCCGACGCGCCGAGCGCCTGGCCGCCCTCTCGCCAAGGAGATCGAAGCCGGCGGCGCGAGAGTCCTGCCACAGACCCTGGACGTGGCAGACCCGCTCAATGTGCGGTCCTTCGTCGTGGCCGCCCACGAGCGGTACGGTCGCGTTGACGTCCTGGTCAACAACGCCGGAGTGACGAAGCGGGCCGACCGACACCATCAGCGACCAGGACACCAAGGACGCGGTCACGAGTCAGGTGGACATCGTGATCCCCGCCGCCGCGATCGGTGAGGCGGTCCACTACGCCCTCACCCAGCCCGCCGAGGTCGACGTCAACGAGTTCGCCATCCCGCCCCACTGTCCAAGGGTGAGCCGCACACGTCCCAGCATGAGAAAGGCAGCCGCAATGGTCACGGAAGACCAGGTACGCACCTGGGTCGAGCGTTACGTACGGGCCTGGACCACCAACAGCAAGAAGGACATCGCCGCACTGTTCACACCGCGGGCCGAGTACCACGAGTGGCCCTACGAGACCGACTGGATCGGCCGTGACGCGATCGTCGAAGGCTGGCAGGGCCGCGCATCGTGGCAGGAGGGCGGTTGGGCCTTCGACTGGTCCATCCTCACCATCAACGGTGACACAGCCGCCATCGAAGGCACCGGCCGCTACAAGGAACTGGGCACCTTCGCCAACCTCTGGACGGTGACGTTCGACAAGAACGGCACCTGCACCATGTTCCGCATGTGGAACAACGAGCTCTGACCCACGCGCACTCTGTCGTTTCGCGCGTTCCGGATGCTCATCACCTGTCCACGCCGGTCGCGCCGGTGGCTCAGACCCGGCCGATCCGGGACGACTTGGCTGGATGGCAATGATCGGCATCGACTGGGTTCGATGATGTGGGTTCTCGCGGCCCCTGTCCTACGGCGATTCCGTGACCTGTGACGTCTCACCTTCGGTCCTGGCGGTTGGTCTCACGGCGTTGGCCAGACGTTCGGGACTGTGTGCCGGTCCGACGCTGAATCGTTTCGGGTCAGGGGGCGGTGAGGACGATCTTGCCGAGGGCTTGGTGAGAGCGGAGCCGAGTGACGGCCTGGTCGGCCGTGTTGAAGCTCAGGATGCTGTCGGTGAGCGGGCGCACGCGTCCGTCGGCGACGGAGGGCAGCAGGTCTTGGATGGCGGCTGCGATGACGGCGCCGAGTTCTGTGGGGCGGGTGAAGCCGAAGAACACTCCGTGCACGCGCAGGTGGCGGTAGGACAGGGCGTACAGGTCGATGGTGGCCGCAGCCGTGCCGAGACGGCCGATGTCGACCACAGCGCCGTCCACTTTGGTGGCCGGTAGCCAGGCGGCGAAGGTCTGGCCGCCGACGTGGTCCAGGGCCAGGGCGCCACCTTCGCCGGCAGTGGCGTCGAGTACTGCCTGGGTGAGGTCCTGTTCGCTGGTGACAACGATGGTGTCGGCTCCGGCCTGCTTGAGCAGGTCGTGCTTGCCGGCCCTGCGAGTGGTGGCGACGATCGGGCCGGCGCCCAGGGCACGGGCGATCCGCACGCCGATGAGTCCGATGCTGGAAGTGGCGCCAGTGATCAGCAGCGACTGGCCGGGCTGGTAGCCGCCGGTTGTGAGGGCGCCGTGCTCGGTGAGCAGTCTGGTGGGCAGCGCGCAGGCTTCCGTGAAGTCGAGTCCGTCGGGGACGGGCAAGACGTGGCGGTGGTCGGCCAGCACGTACTGGGCAAAGCTGGCCGGAGTGGTGCCCATCACCCGCTGCCCCACCGTGGCTGTGTCGACGCCGACGCCGTCGCCCACCACCGTGATCTCACCGGGGAATTCGTAGCCGGCCCGGTATTCCTTGCTGCTGCCGCCCCGCGGTGGGGTCGGCAGCAGCAAGCATGGCGGCGTCGGCGTTGTTGAGTGCCACCGAGTGCGCGCGCACCACGATCCGACCGGGACCTGGCTCGGGTACGGGAACCGGGCGGGGGTCCAGTCGGGGCCGGTGCCGCCGAAGAGGGCGGTCACCGTCGCGGTCATGCTCGGGGTACTCCTTCGCGTGTGGGTGGGGTCAGTGGCTGCTGCGGGTACGGGGGGCCTGGTACTGGGCGTCGGTGACGTGCTCCAGCCAGGTGGTCTCCGGGCGGTCGTCGTCGGGGGCGGTGCCGTCCCACAGCGCGAGGTGCTGCATGAAGCGGTCCTCGGTGGCGCCGTGCCAGTGCTCCTCGCCGGGCGGGCAGGTGACGGTCTCGCCGGCGTGGGCGGCGTAGACGGTGCCCTCGCGGGTGCCGACAAGGGCGACGCCGGCGATGACGTGCAGGGTCTGGCCGACGGCGTGATGGTGCCAGGCGGTGCGGGCACCGGGGGCGAAGCGCACCATGTTGGCGCGGATACGGGACGGCTCCTGGCCTGCGTGGATGACGTCGAACCAGACGTCTCCGTTGAACCAGTCCTCGGGGCCCTTGCCGGTGGGCTGCGGCTTGACGAATTCCATGGCGTGCTCCTTGGTACGGATCGGGTGCCTGGGTCAGGCGGCGTCGGTGTGGGCGAGACCGGTGCCCAAGGGGCGGGAGGCGGTGGCCTGGGCGGTGATCTGCCGGCCCTTGGCCTCGGCGGTGGGGATGGCGTCGTCGCCGGCGACGAACCGCAGCGGCGGCTCGTCGAGGTCGGTGACCAGCAGGTTGTCGTGCTCGCCGCCGAGCGCCTCGAGCACGTTTTCGGGGCGGCGGCCGGAGGCGACGACCTGGTGGCCGGCGGTCAGGGCCTGGCGGGCGATGTCGGTGCCCAGGCCGCGGCCCGCACCGGTGATGAAGATGACCTTGCTCATGAGAAGGGGATGCTCCTGTGCGGAAAGAAGGGGTGTCAGCGGTCCTGGTCGGCGGCGGCCAGGACGGCCTTCAGCTGGCCGGCGGCGCCCATGGCGTTGGGCCAGCCGGCGTAGAACGCCAGGTGGGTGATGGCCTCGCTCAGCTCCGTCTGGGTCAGCCCGTTCTCCAGGGCAAGCTTGAGGTGGAAGCCGAGCTGGTCGGATCGGTACAGAGCGATCAGCGCGGTGACGGTGACCAGGCTGCGATCCCGAGGGGAGAGCCCCTCGCGTTCCCAGACGTCGCCGAACAGCACCTGGTCGGTGAGATCGGCGAGCTTGGGGGCGATGTCGCCGATGGCCTGCTGTGCTGCGGATTTCTTTTCCGGCATGATGCTCTTTCCTTCCGCTGTCCTGTCTGGCGCAATTCCAGGCTTGCACCCCTGCGCGCGCCCGTGCAGAGGAGAATGTGTTCCTGGGAATGGAACATCCTGGGAAGAATCCTTCCCCCTCACGCCGAGGGCCTCCGCTGCCACACTGGGAGCATGAGTTCGACACCGCGTCTGAACGAGCTGGGCGAGTTCCTCAAGGCCCGCCGGGCCGAGCTGAGCCCGCGCGCCGTGGGCCCGCCCGTCAGCGCGGGTCCCCGCCGGGTCGCCGGGCTGCGCAGGGAAGAGGTCGCCCAGCTGGCGGCGATCTCCATGGACTACTACACCCGGCTCGAACAGGGCCGGCTGCCTCCCTCCGCACCAGTCCTGGAGGCCGTGGCCCAGGCTCTGCACCTGGACGACGACCAGCGCCGCTACCTTTTCGGCCTGGCCGGGAAGGAGACGGCAAGGCCGCGCCGCAGGGCCCGGCAGAAAGTCCAGCCGCAGCTGCGCCGGGTCCTGGACGACCTCACCGCCACGCCCGCCATCGTGATGGGCCGCAGGATGGACGTCCTCGCCTGGAACCCCCTGGCAGCGGCGCTCGTCACCGACTTCGCCGCCGTCCCGGAAAAGCTTCGTAATTACGTGCGCATTCTTTTCACCGACCCGGCGATGCGCACCCTGTATGCCGACTGGAAAGGTGTGGCTCGTACCGCGGTTGCGCAATTGCGCATGGAGGCGGCGAAGTATCCGGACGACCCCCGCCTGACCGCTCTGGTCGGTGAATTGTGCGTACAGGACGAAGACTTCCGCCAATGGTGGGCCGCACACCATGTCGCCACCCTCAGCGTGGGCACAAAGGTCCTCCACCACCCCGTCGCCGGCGAGCTCTCCCTGGACTGGGACACCCTCACCGCCAGCACCGATCCCGATCAGCAGCTCGTCGTGTGGACCGCCGAAGTCGGCTCACCCACCCACGACGGCCTGCGCATCCTCGCCTCCTGGGCCGCCGGCCAGTACCAGGCCACCGCGGAACCGGCGGAGTGAGGCCACCCACCGTCGTAATGCCGCGGTACGTGCTGGCTATGAGGCTCCTGCCGGTTCGCGGAGCACACTGGTGGATCGGCCCGATACGCCGTAGACGAGCAGAGACTGCGGACCGGTACGGGCAGGGCCAAGGAACTGTCCGTATGGCCGCCGGCCGGTTCGTCAGGACGTCGGAGGGCATTTCCCGTGGTCGCGTGAAGTCGGTGCCGGCCGGGCGTGAGCGGCCAGGGCGGGGCGCGTCAGCGGCGGCGCTGGTCGGCGCGCAGTTCGACGTCGCCGTAGCTGTTGTCGACCGGGTTGACCGTGACGCCTGGCGCGACGATCTCGTCGATGGCGTCGAGCACGTCGGACGACAGGGTGACCTCCGCGGCGGGCAGGAACGCCTCCAACTGGTCCATGGTGCGCGGGCCGATGATCGCCGAGGTGACGCCGGGGTGGTTGACGACGAAGGCGACGGCCAGCTCGATCAGGGTGAGACCCGCCTTCTCCGCCAGGAGCGCGAGCTGTTCGACAGCGTCGAGCTTGCGCTGGTTGGCGGGGGTGCTCATGTCGAAGCGGGCCGGGGGGCGTGCGGCGGAGGCCGGGCCTTCGGTGGCGTCCTTGCGGTAGCGGCCCGAGAGCCAGCCGCCGGAGAGCGGGCTGTAGGTGAGGGTGCCCATGCCGTGGCGGCGCACAGTGGGCAGAACGTCCTCCTCGATGCCGCGGACCAGGATCGAGTACGGCGGCTGCTCGGTCACGAACCGCTCCAGGTGGCGTTCCCGCGAGGTCCACTGGGCCTCGACGATCTGGGAGCCGGAGTAGGACGAGGACCCGATGTAGCGGACCTTGCCCTGGTGCACGAGGTCGGAGAGGGCACCGAGGGTCTCGGCGACATCCGTGTCGGGGCTGGGGCGGTGGACCTGGTAGAGGTCGATGTGGTCGGTGCCGAGCCGGCGCAGTGAGTTCTCGACCTCGCGGATGATCCAGCGTCGTGAGCCGCCCCGCTGGTTGGGCTCTTCCTGGTCCATCGGCATGAAGAACTTGGTCGCCAGGAATACGTCCTCGCGGCGGCCCTTGAGGGCCTTGCCGACGATCTCCTCCGAGACGCCGGCGGAGTACACGTCGGCGGTGTCGACGAAGTTGATGCCCGCGTCCAGGGCACGGTGGATGATCCGGATCGAGTCGGCCTCGTCCTCGTTGCCCCAGGGGCCGAACATCATCGCGCCCAGGCAGAGCGGGCTGACCTGGACACCTGTGCGGCCGAGCGGTCGGTACTGCATGAAGGGGTTCTCCTCAGTCGTAGTCAGTCGTAGTCAGTCGTTCGCGGTCGGGACGACGGTCCCGGTGCTTGCCCAGCTGGCGAGGAGGCCCAGGGCCTCCTGCGCCGGGGAGTCGGGTTCGGGCGTGTAGAAGTTGAGGCGAAGCCCGGGGTCGGCGGGGAGTTCCATCGCCTCGTAGGGCAGGGCGAGATCGCCGACCAGCGGGTGACGCAGGTTCTTCACTCCGGAACGGTGGAACTTCACGTCGTGGCGAGCCCACCGGCGGGCGAAGTCGCCGCTCTTGGTCGTCAGCTCTCCGATCAGATCGGTCAGCGCCTTGTCGTGGGGTGCCCGGCCCGTCTCGATGCGCAGGAACGCGACCGCGTCGTCGGCACCCTTGTCCCAGTCGACCCAGAAGTCCTTGCTCGTGGGGTCCAGGAACAGGAAGCGGGCGCTGTTGACCGGGCCGCGCTGGGCGAACAGCGGCGAGTCGAAGAGGGGTGCGTACAGCGCCAGCCCCAGCGTGTTCGCGGCCAGGATGTCGAAGCGCGCGTTGCGCACGTACGCCGGCACATCGGCCATCGAGTCGAGCAGGCGCAAGATCGTGGGCCGCACCCGGGACGCCGTCACCGTTGGGCGCCGCCCCGACGGTGTCGCCGCGCGGGCCAGGTCGTACAGGTGAGTGCGCTCGGCCTCGTCCAGCTGCAGTGCGTGCGCGAGGGATTCCAGTACCGAGTCCGAGGCGCCGGAGAGGTTTCCCCGCTCAAGACGGACGTAGTAGTCGACGCTCATGCCCGCGAGCAGCGCGACCTCCTCCCGGCGCAGGCCCGCGACCCGCCGGTTGTCGCCGTAGACCGGCAGCCCGGCCTGCTCGGGGGTGATCCGGGCACGCCGGGTGCTCAGGAACTCGCGGACCTCGGCGGCCACGCTCTTCTTGTCTCTGTCTGCCATCGTCCAGATCCCTGAAATCGCTCCGTCGCCGTCTGATCGCGTCCCGGTGGGACGGTCCGGCCCTGACCTACGACGGCCGTGCTTCGACCTTCACCGTAGGTCCGTCCGCGAGGACCTGCGAGGTACTGCCAGTACCCGGAAGACCAGTGACTCCCACCCCTGTGCCCGCGCGAGGTTCTCTTGGAGCGAACCCAAGGCAGGGAGCCCGACACCGGGCCCTCGCCCTGAAGCGAAGGACACCACCGTGCGCGCAGCGCTCAAGTACGACGGGACCGGCGACGTCGCCATGGCGGAATCCACGCCGCCCATGGCGGTGCGTGCGCCGGCCCCTGCCGCCTCGGCCCGGGCGACGCTGATCCTCGCGATCATCTGCGTCAGCTACTTCATGGTCATCCTCGACAACTCGATCGTGTTCACGGGGCTGCCGCAGATCCGCGTCGACATGGGGTTCTCCGAGACGGGCCTGTCCTGGATCACCAACGCCTACGTCCTGGTCTTCGGCGGGCTGCTGCTCCTGGGAGCCCGGGCCGGTGACCTGTTCGGACACCGCAGGGTGTTCCTGTTCTCCCTGGTCGTCTTCGCGCTGACCTCGCTCCTTGTCGGCGCCGCACAGACCCAGTGGTGGCTGATCGGCGCCCGGGCGCTGCAGGGCGTCGGGGCGGCGGTTCTGGCCCCCTCGGCCCTGTCGCTGCTCACGCGCAGCTTCCCCGAGGGCCGGCCTCGGAACCGGGCGATGGCCGCCTACAGTGCGGTGGCCGGGCTCGGCGCGGCTCTCGGCCTGGTCGTGGGCGGCCTGGTCGCCGACCTGATCTCGTGGCGGGCCGGGTTCTTCCTCAACGTCCCGGTCGGCATCGCGATGGTGGCGCTGGCCGTCCGGTTCCTGCCCGAGACCGAGCGTCAGGGTGGCCGCTTCGACGTCGCCGGGGCACTCCTGGCGACTGCGGGCTCCACTGCCGTGGTCTTCGGCATCGTGGACGCCTCCGACATCGGCTGGACCGCTCCGGCCACCCTGATTCCGCTGGTGGCCGGACTGGTGATGCTGGCCCTGTTCGTCCAGGTGGAGCGGCGGGCCGCGCAGCCGATCGTGCCGCTGCGGCTGTTCGAGAGCCGGGAGCGCAGCGGCGCCTACGTCACCCGGATGCTCTACATGGGCGCGATGATCGGGTTCTTCTTCTTCACCGCGCAGTTCGTGCAGAGCGTCTACCACTGGACGCCGCTGCAGGCCGGTCTCGCCTTCCTGCCGATGACGCTGGTCAACTTCGTCTTCGCCGTCCAGGTGCCGCGGCTCCTTGAGCGGGCGAGCAGGCCGCGGGTGCTCACCATCGGGCTGACCGTGACGATGGTGGGCATGGTGTGGCTCAGCCGCCTCGACCTGCACACGCCCTACCTGACGGGAGTGGCGTTGCCGATGGTGCTCATCGGCGCCGGCCAGGGCCTGGTGCTGGCCCCGCTGACTTCCGGCGGCGTGGACGGGGTCGCCGCCGCGGACGCGGGAGCCGCCTCGGGCCTGGTCAACACCGTGCATCAGATCGGCAGCGCGCTGAGCCTGAGCATCCTCACCGCTGTGGCCGCCTCCGTCTCCACCGGCCACGAGGTCGCCGACATCGCGGCCCGCTCGGGTGCCGCGCTGACCGGCTCCGCAGTCCTGCTAGCTCTGGCCCTCGCGGCCACCCTCACCCTCATCGTCCCCGCACGTACCCGCCCGCACGAAAGGTCCCTGTGATGCAGACCCTCACCCTCAACAACGGCGTCGAGATGCCCGCCCTCGGACTCGGCGTCTTCCAGACCCCGCCCGACGAGACCCGGGACGCCGTCACGGCCGCGCTCGAACTCGGCTACCGGCACATCGACACCGCCGCCGCGTACGGCAACGAACGCGAGGTCGGCCAGGCCATCCGCGCCTCCGCCGTGCCCCGCGACGACCTCTTCGTCGAGACGAAGATCTGGATCAGCGACTACGGCTACGACGAGACCCTGCACGGCTTCGACAAGAGCGCCGCCAAGCTCGGCGTGGACCGGATCGACCTGCTGATCCTGCACCAGGCACTGCCGTCGGACTTCGACAAGACCCTCGCCGCCTACCGCGCCCTGGAGCAGCTCCTGGCAGACGGCAAGGTCCGAGCGATCGGCGTCAGCAACTTCATGGTCGACCACCTGACCGCGCTGCTCGACGCAACCTCCGTCGTCCCGGCCGTCAACCAGCTGGAGATCCACCCGTACTTCCAGCAGCGTCCCGTACTCGACTTCGATGACGACCACGGCATCCTCAACCAGGCGTGGTCCCCCATCGGCGGCATCACCTTCTACCGGGGACAGGGCGAGGACCGCAGGAGCGTCCTCGAAGACCCGGTCGTCACCGCGATCGCCGAGGCGCACGGCAAGAGCCCCGCCCAGGTGCTGCTGCGCTGGGGCGTCCAGCAGGGCCGCTCGGTGATCCCCAAGTCGACCAAGCGCCACCGCATCGCGGAGAACATCGACGTCTTCGACTTCGCCCTCTCCACGGACGAGTTGAAGACCCTCGACGCCCTGGAGACCGGCCGGCGCGGCGGCCCCGAGCCCACGAACGTCACCCTCGCGGCCTACGGCCGCGACATCCCCGAAGCCTGACATCACCTCGTACCTGCGCGAAGGAACCACCATGCCCACCACCGTCAACGCGTTCGGCACCCACGAAGCAGGGAAGCCGCTCGTTCCCGTCACCATCGAGCGTCGCGACGTCGGCCCGCACGACGTCAAGCTCGACATCCTGTACTGCGGGATCTGCCACTCCGACATGAACTACGTCGACGGCACGTTCGGCCCGCTGCCGGTCAGCCCGCTCGTCCCCGGCCACGAGATCGTGGGCCGGGTCACCGAGATCGGCCCCGACGTCACCCGCCACCAGGTCGGCGACCTGGTCGGCATCGGCTGCATGGTCAACTCCTGCCGCACCTGCGAGAACTGCCAGGCAGGCCAGGAGCAGTACTGCCTCAAGGGCAACACTCTCGTCTTCGGAGCTCCCGACCCTGCCGAGCCCGGCGCCCAGACGCAGGGCGGCTACTCCGAGGCGATCGTCGCCCCGGAGGACTTCGTCGTCCGTGTCCCCGAGACCCTCGACCCGGCCGCCGCCGCTCCGCTGCTGTGCGCCGGCATCACGGTCTACTCCCCGCTCAAGCGGTTCGGTGCCGGGCCCGGCACCAAGGTCGCGGTCGTCGGCCTCGGCGGGCTGGGTCACCTCGGCGTGAAAATGGCCAAGGCCATGGGCGCCGACGTGACCGTCCTGTCCCAGTCCGGCAGCAAGCGGGAGGCCGCCAAGGCCCTCGGCGCCGACCACTACGCCGTGACCGGTGACGGTTCGGCGTTCACCGAGCTGGCCAACACCTTCGACATCATCCTGAACACCGTCAGCGCGCCCGTGTCCCCCCCGACTACCTCGGGACGCTGCGCCTGCACGGCACCATGGTGAACGTCGGAGTGACGACCGAGCCCATGCCGATGGAGGTCTTCACCCTCCTCCAGAACGGCCGGTCCTTCGTGGGATCGCTGTTCGGCGGCATCGTCGAGACGCAGGAGATGCTCGACTTCGCTGCCGAGCACAGCGTCACGGCCGACATCGAGCTGATCGACGCACAGGACGTGAACACCGCCTACGAGCGGATCCTCGCCTCCGACGTGCGCTACCGGTTCGTGATCGACGGCGCGACCTTCGCGAAGCCGAAGCAGGCCTGACGGACCACCACGTGGTCGCCGTGCGCGGGCGTAGGAATCGCGCTTGTCCGTGAGTGAGCAGCGGCGACGGCACCGCAGCGCGAATCGCTACGCAGAGGGCGTGATCGTCACGTCCGAGTGAAACCGTCGACATGGGCGCCCGTCGCGCCCACCTCCTGGCAAGGAAGAGAACATGCCGACCCACCCCCTGACCGTGCTGGTGGTCGGCGCCACCGGCAGCATCGGACGGCTCGTCGTGACCGAGGCGATCGCTCGCGGGCACACCGTCCGGGCCCTGGTACGTGACCGCGCGAAAGGCGCCCAGCTGCTCCCCGCCGACGCCGAACTTGTCGTCGGCGATGTCACCCGGCCCGAGATCCTGCCCGAGGCGGTGGCCGGTGCCGACGCGATCGTGCTCACCCTCGGCTCCTTCGGCACCGGCGCTTCCTCTCCGGAGACGGTGGACTACGCAGGCGTACGCAACGTCCTGACCGCCCTGGCCTCCCTGGACGGTGTACGGCCCCGCGTGGCGCTGATGACCTCCATCGGGGCCACCACCCGCAGCAGCAGCTACGGCCATCTGCTGGAGTGGAAGCGCCGCTCGGAACGTCTGGTACGGGCCAGTGGCCTCACCTACACCATCGTGCGGCCGGGCTGGTTCGACATGAACGGACCCGACGAACATCAGATGGTGTTCCTCCAGGGCGACCGCCGCCGCTCCGGCGCCCCCGCCGACGGAAGTGTCGCGCGCACCGACATCGCACGGGTCCTGGTGGCGGCCCTCACCGCGCCCGAGGCGGCCGGCCGCACCTTCGAGCTGGTGGCCGAACAGGGAGCCGCACCAAGCGACTTGGGGCCGCTGTTCGCGGCGCTGGACCAAGATCCGCCCGGCTCCCTGGACGCGGTACGCGACGAGGCCAACATGCCGCTCGATGGTGAGCCGCAGCGGGTCCGCGACGACCTCGACGCCGTCCGGGCACGCGCCGCGGCCTGACGACAGCCCGGGCCCGCCACGCAACGCCCGCCACGCAACAAGGAGCCAGCGTGCCACCGACCTCCACCCGAACGGACCGGGACCACATCCTCCAGGCCCACCACGCCTACCTGAACGCCATGGTCGAAGGAGCCACACCGTCACTCGACGACCTGCTCGACGACGGATTCACCCTCACCCACATGACGGGATACGTGCAGCCCAAGACCGAGTGGCTGGCCGAGATGAAGGCCGGACAGTTCGTCTACCACTCCATCCACGAGGTGGACACGGCCCTCGACCTCGACGGCGGCACGGCACGTTTGACCGTCCGGACCATGACCGACGCGACGGTCTACGGAAGCCGGGCCGACTGGCGGTTGCTCCTGACCACCGACTACGGCCCCCGCGGCGACACGTGGATCCCCCTGAGAACGGTCGCCACGACATGGTGACCCACAGCAGCCAAAGGGCCAGGGGAGCCCCGAGGGGAACGCATCGTGGCGGCCCTTGAGAAGCTGTATCTGAGTCCTGCGTGACAACGAGACTTGGGGCGAAGCACCCCGTACAAGCCGTCCGTTAGGGTTTGCCGGTGGCTGCCTTCGACCCTGACGCCGACCTTTCCGACGACCTCGCCTTGCGCCTGATGGCGGATTCCTTCGTCACCCTGTACTGGCGCCGGAGTCTGCTGGACGAGGCCACTGCCTGGTTGCGTGACCACGACTACCAAGTCGTCATCCTGGATGCCGGGCAGTGGACCGCGGAGGCGGACATGCACCGGGACGTCGCCTCGGCGTTGGATTTCCCGGACTACTACGGACGCAACCTCGACGCCCTCAATGACTGCCTCCGGGACGTCGAGTCCTTCGAGTACGGAAGTACAAGGGATACGACTGGCCTGGTCATTGTCTTCACCGACTACGACCACTTCGCCCGCGCCGAACCGCGTGCGGCGCACACCGTTCTGAACATCCTCGCCGACCGCGCTCGCAGTGCGGCACTGTTCGGACACCGCATCATGGGCCTGGTCCACAGCAACGACCCGAATATCGAATTCGATCCGGTCGGCGCCATGCCTGTCATGTGGAACGACGCCGAATGGTTCGACGCCAGTCGTCACCCTGCCTGATTCCCGCGGGCACCGATCAGCCTCCGGCCCTCAATATCTGTTGGTCGTACGGTGGCCGTATGGTCAGGGACGGCATTCCCCAGCGACGGCTGGCCGTGGTCGCAGTCGACGATGGCGGGCCGCACGCACCGCGAACTCGCTCTCGCCCGGACCACCGCGTCCCAGGCCGCACTCGACGCCCTCCCCACGGTGGCGGCCAACCTCGGTACCGACCCCGAGGTCGCCGAGTGCCTACGGACCGAGTACGAGATCCGCCTGAACACGCTCCAGGCCACCGAGACGGTGAACACCCCGGACGAACGCACACGCTCCGCCGCCATCGGCCTGCGCGACGCCCGCCGCATCGACGACGCCGTTCTCCAGCGGGTGCAGGCCCAACTGGACGTGGAAGAGGTGGGCCTGGCCCCGGCGGCGGATCCGTGAGAGCACGCAACGGGTAACGGACGGGACAGAGGACGACAGCCAGTGGTCGCGGACAGTGAGCGGCACGGTAGGCAGCCAGACCGGAGGGACCGACAGCAGGACCGGTCGATGGCCGGGCGCGCGCCGTCGGTGGGCGGCCACGCCACCACCTTCGAGCTGTTCTTCGGGAGTAAGCCCCGAACGGGTGCAGGGTCAGTGCGGGCGCAGACCGTCCACGAGGGTTTCGATGCTGCCGGTCACGAGCTCGTCGAGCGGGCGGTCGCCGTACATGCCCGTGGTGGCGAGCACGGTGAGTCCCTGCAGGAGTGCCAGCAGCGTCATGTCGATCCGGCCGGTGGGATCCGGGTCGATGTCGCCGCGCGCTCGCGCGTCCGCGAGCAGCCGCAACGGTGCGGCGAACGCACGGTCGTTGGCGGCGCGGAGGCGGTTGTCACGCGCTTCGTCCTTCGGCCGGTGCATGAGGCTCAGCAGCGCACGGTGCTCGACACCGAACTGCACGTAGGTCCTGGCGAAGACGACCAGCCGCTCGAAGGTGTCGCCGTCGGCTTCGTCCAGAGCCGCGTCGAGCCTGCGCCCCAGCCGCTCGTACCCCTCTTCGGTGAGCGCGTCCAGCAGGGCACCCTTGTCGGCGAAGTGCCGACGGGGGGCGCCGTTGCTCACACCCACTTCGCGGGCCAGTTCTCGCAAGGAAAGGGCATCGGTTCCGCGTTCGGTCAATACGCGCTCCGCCTCCTGGAGCAGCGCGCTGCGGAGGTTTCCGTGGTGGTAGGGGCGAGCCGAGTTCATGGGGGCAGCGTATCCCGATGTATTCATTGACTACAATGTACCCAGTGAATACATTGGATGCATGACCAGCTCACTCGGCACAGCCCCCTGGACAGTCGAAGACCTCCCGCCGCAGGCCGGGCGCACAGTGATCATCACTGGTGCCGGCAGCGGACTCGGTCTCGAAACCACCCGTGCGCTCGCCGTGGCGGGGGCGCATGTCGTCATGGCCGTACGAGATGTCCCCCGTGCACGACAGGCCGCCGCACATCTGCCCGGTGCCACCGAGGTACGGCACCTCGACCTCGCCGACCTCGCGTCCGTGCGCGCCTTCGCGGCCTCCGTCGACCACCCGGTCGACACCCTGATCAACAACGCCGGTGTCGCCAACGTCCCCCTCGGCAGGACCAGGGACGGATTCGAGACCCACTTCGGCACCAATCACCTGGGGCACTTCGCCCTGACCAACCTGCTGCTGCCGCAGATCACCGACCGGGTGGTCACCATCGCGTCCAACGCCCACAAGAGCGCCTCGCTCGACCTGTCCGATCCCAATTGGGAAAGGCGTCCTTACCGTTCAGCGGCGGCTTACGGTCAGTCGAAGCTCGCGAATCTGCTGTTCACCCTGGAGCTTCAACGGCGTCTGACGCAGGCCGGCTCCACCGTGCGCGCCCACGCCGCTCACCCCGGAGCGGCGACGACGGGCCTGAACCGTCACCTCGGCCCGGTGATGAAGCTCGTCGCGGCGACCGTGGGCCGCCTCATCATGCAGAGCGAGACGGACGGAGCGCTGCCGATCCTGTTCGCGGCCACGCAGGATCTGGACGGAGCGAGCTACGTCGGCCCTGACGGACGCGGCGAGCAGCGTGGCCGTCCCACACTCGTGCCGCGAAGTGCCACGGCTCAGGACCCGTCCCTGGCCGCCGAGTTGTGGGACCTGTCCGAACGTCTCACGGGCACCGTGTTTCCACTCGCCTGACGCTTCCGCAGCGGGTCGGCAGGGCTGGGGGCGCGGTCGGAGCCAGGTGATCGGCTGCCGTGCGAACAGCCGTGGTCGCCTTCGGCCGGATCCACGAAACGCCACCTCGCGCAGGGATGCACGCGATGAGCGATCTGGTACCGGTTGCGGAACCTTTCCCGGCCGGAGGGGCCTCGTGGTCACGGGCCAGGCGGCGGGGGACATCAGCCATCCGTCGGGAGCTTCCACCGCCCAGAGTTTCGGGGTCGGGGTGATCCCCTCGGGAGCCCCGGTTGATCTGGTTCTCAGCGGTGGCTTCGGCGTCTCACCGGACTACTGCACGGCGTCGGCCAGTTCCTTGTCCTTGACCGCGGCGTCGAACAGCGCCGCGGCTGCCTCGCGGGCGGTCGTCGCCGCGGACGGGTCCCGGTCCATCCGCGCCGATACTCCCGCGCCGTCGTAGAGGAGGTGCAGCTGTCGCGCCAGGCCCTCGGCGTCGGCGACACCGGCCTCCCGCGCCAGGTCCGTGAACAGCGTCCGCACCCAGAGCCGGTACCGGTCGGCGGCGCCCTCGACCGGACTGCCGTGCCGCACCTCCGCGCTGGCCGTCATGTGTGCGCAGCCGTTGAAGTCGGGCTCGGTGAACAGCTGGCCCTGCGCGTCGAAAACCCCCAGCAGTCGCTCGCGAGGCGTCCGGAACCGGGTCAGAACGCGCTCGACCTGCTCACGGGTGCTGGCGTGGCGGGCGTCGAGGTATGCCTGGACCAGTTCTTCCTTGCTGCCGAACAGGTTGTAGAGCGAGGCTTTGGCCACGCCGGCCCTCTGCACGATGCGGTCGATGCCGACGCTCTGCACGCCTTCGCTGTAGAACAGCTCGTCGGCGGCGGCCAGCAGACGCTCACGCACGGAGGGCTTCGAGGCGTTGGCCTTGGTGGGCATGGTGACTTCCTTCTTTCAGACTGACGGTCCAGTCTACGACTCCGAACGGGCACTCATCCGGCTCCTACCGCCTCCAACAAGGCCAGACAGACTTGTCTTCCCTCGCCAACGCCCGGAGGCGGTCACCGTACTGCGGTGACCGCCTCTGCTCTGCGGGGCCTTCTGGCGGGCCGTTGTGTCCTAGCGGTCGAGGAAGAGCTTGGTGTGGGTGACGAACCGTTCGGGGTACTGGAAGTGGGCGCCGTGGTTGGCGTCCGGGTACAGGATCAGCTCGGCGTCCGGCAGGAACTGCTGCAGGATGTACGAGTTGATCGTCGGGATGATGATGTCGTCGGTGCCGTTGACCACCAGGACCGGGATCGTGATGTTCTTCAGCACCGCGTACGCGGGGTCCTTCGTGGCGCCGTAGGTGTGGATCGCGGTGCCCTGGCCGGCGTAGACCTGCTCGCCGAACGCGGAGTCGTCGCGGTCCTTGCGGGCCACGATCCGCTCGACGTACGCGCGGCCGAGCTCCTGGCTGGACTCGGTCGGGGCGAACAGGACCGGCAGCCACATGTCCTCCTGCCGGGGCAGCTTTACGCCGAACAGCGCGGCGGTCTCCGCCGGTGTCTCGCCGATACCCACGCCGCCGCGCGGGCCGGTGCCGACCAGGACCAGCTTGCGGGTCAAGTCGGGGCGCTGGATGGCGACTTGCTGGGCTACCAGGCCGCCCATGGAGTGGCCCACCAGGTCCACGCGCGTCAGTCCGAGGGCGTCGATGAAGATGCCCGCGTCGGTGGCCATCTGCTCGATGGTGTCCGGGACTTCGCCGCTGGTGGAGGCGACTCCGGTGTTGTTGAAGAGGATGACCTCGCGGTCGGCGGCGAAGCCGTCGCTGATCGCCGGGTCGTGGTCGTCGAGGTTGCCGATGAAGTGCTGGAAGAACACGACCGGTGTCCGGTCGGCGGACGTGTCGCCGAAGCGGCGGTAGGCGAAGCGGATGCCGCCGGCCTCGACGAACTGGGTGGGGGCGGTGTCGTGGGTGTGGTCGGTCATGGCGGCGCTTCTCCTTGGATCGGCGTGGGGCGGCTGGGTGATGGGCCGGGCGGCGGTTTCCGGCAGCCGCACGTGGGGCGTCGGGCACGCGGGGGTGTTCCGCATCCGGAGCGGATCAGTTGGCGGTGTGACCGCCGTCGGCATTGAGGATGTGGCCGGTGATGTACGAGGCGTCGTCCGAGGCGATGAACACGATCGCGGCGGCGACCTCCTCCGAGAGACCGAGGCGGGCCAGCGGGACCTCGCTCACCAGGGCAGCCTTGTTCTCCGGTGTGCCGGTGAAGCGGGTCAGCATGCCGGTGTCGGTGGGGCCAGGGGCCACGCCGTTGACCCGGATTCCCGAGGCGGCGACCTCCAGGGCCACCGACTTGGTGATGCCCTCGACGGCGTGCTTGCTGCCGACGTAGACGGAGGCACCCGCGGCGCCCTCGTGGCCGTAGGTCGAGGAGATGTTGACGATGCTGCCGCTGCCCTGTTCCTGCATGACGCGGACCTGGTGCTTCATGCTCAGGAGCACGCCGAGGACGTTCGTGTCGAAGGTCGCGTTGTAGGTCTCCGCGCTCTGGTCGGTGATCGGGCTGGGCCGACCCTCGGTGCCGGCGTTGTTCACCGCGACGTCGAGACGGCCGAACCGTGCGACGGTCTCGTCGACCATGGCGCGCACGTCGTCCTCGTCGCGGACGTCGGCGTTGATGAACTCGGCCCACGAGCCGAGCCCGCGCAGTTCCTCGACCAGGGCCTTGCCGGCCTCATCACGGCGTCCGGTGACGACGACGTTCGCGCCCTGCTGGGCGAAGGCGACGGCGGCTGCGCGGCCGATGCCGGTGAGCGCGCCGGTGATCAGTACGACGGGGTTGTCCATTGCTCTGCTCGGTTTCTGTAGGTGTGGTGGGGGTCAGACGGCGGTGCGTCCGCCGTCGGCGGGAATGACGGCGCCGGTGATGTACCGGGCGGCGTGCGAGGCGAGGAACGCGATGACGTCGGCGATCTCCTCGGCCTCCGCCGCGCGGGCCAGGAGCGTGGTCTGGCCCAGGGCCGTGAGGCGCTCCCTGGAGGAGCCGCCGGTGTAGACCGGTCCGGGGGCGATGGTGTTGATCCGCACACCGCGCGGGCTGTACTCGGCGGCCCAGGAGCGGGTCAGCGAGGTGAGCGCGGCCTTGGTGGCGCTGTAGGCGGCGCCTCCCGCCAGGCCGATCTGCCCGGCCATGCTGCCCAGGTTGATCACGACGCCCTCGCCGCGCTCCGCCATCACGGGCGCGATCGCGGCCGTGAGGTAGTAGGCGCTGCGCACGTTGGCGCCGAACAGCGCGTCGAACGTGTCGGGCTCCAGGTCGGCGGTGGGGCCGAACCAGGAGAACCCGGCGTTGTTGACGAGGACGTCGACGTCCTTGGCCGCGGCGGCCAGTTGCATGATGGCGCGCACGTCGGTCAGGTCGGCGGCGATGAACTCGGCCCGGCCGCCGAGGCCCTCGATCCCCTTGACCACCGCGGCTCCGCGGTCGGCGTCGCGTCCGTGGACCAGGACCTTGAATCCGTCCCGGCCGAGCTTCTCCGCGGTGGCCCGGCCGATGCCGGACGTCGCGCCTGTCACCAGAGCTGTGCGTGTCGCAGGCATGGTTGCACTTCTCTCCGAGTGGTTAGACCGGTCTGTCTTCTTTCGTTATTGAGCTAAACAGGTCGGTCTGGTCTCGTCAAGTCCGGGAGGTTGATCGAGTCAATTAGCTGTGGTTTGACGCGACAGGGAGCCGGATCTACGGTTGTGGCACCGAGTGAACTGACTGGTCTAATCAGTCTCTAACGAAGGGAGCAGCGCATGAGTAGCACCTTCTTCGGCGCGTCGTTCGACGCCACCGACGCCGTACGCGCGGCGCAGTTCTGGGCTGCGGTTCTGGACCGCAAGGTCGCCGACGGGGCCGACGAGCACGATGCCGTGGTGGAGGCCGGCGATCCCGGCGGCGGACCGCGGCTGGCCTTCCACAAGGTGCCCGAGGCCAAGAGCGTCAAGAACCGGTTCCACCCGGATCTGATCACCAGCGACTACGAGGGCGAGCGCGAGCGTCTGCTCGCGCTCGGGGCGACCAAGCTCAACGAAGTCGTGCGCGACGGCGCCCGATGGACCACGTTCGCCGACGTCGAGGGCAACGAGCTCGACCTCGTCGCCGGCTAGACCACCCACCACCAGGAACTGAGGAGAAGATCATGACGACGACACGGGAACCCAAGATCCCCGGCCCCGACCACCCGATCACCATCGAGGCCACCGGCGCGCGCGTCGTGGCCCGCGTCGGCGCACAGATCGTCGCCGACACCACCCGGGCCCTGACCCTGCGCGAGGCCAACTACCCGCCCGTCCAGTACATCCCGCTCGACGACGTCGACCAGACGCTGCTCACGGACAGCACCACCCAGACGTACTGCCCGTACAAGGGCGACGCGTCCTACTACGGCCTCGCCCCCTCCGTCGGCGGGCGGGCCGACGCCGTGTGGTTCTACCCCGAGCCGTACGACGCCGTCGCGGCCATCGTCGGTCACGTCGCCTTCTACGCCGACCGGGTGGACGTCCAAGTCGGCGCCTGACAGCCGGGGGAGGAGGCCGCGGGCCTCCTCCTGCCTGGCCGGTGCTCCCGCCACCCCAACCAGCGAGACGAGCAGAGAAGACCACCCCGAGGGTCGAAGAGCCCACGCCGCCTGCCGCGGGAGCCTCATCGAGGCGGTGGGCGGCGGCCCTGTCCGCGGTGCCAGGCGTCACGATCACCTAACCGCGCGCCTGGCTACGCACGGTGGCATGGCGGTCTTGGGTAAGCCAGCAGGTGAAACTCGAAGAGACCTGCCCGGGCGGTGGGCAGGTTCACCCTCGTCACCACCGAGTTCCTGCCCGTCGGTCTGCTCGGCGACGTCGCGACCGAACCGACCTGCACGTGTCCGAAGGTGCGGCGGGAACCATGATCACCGCCCCGGGGAGCATCGCCGCGGTCTCGGCGCCGGCCCTTCCGGTGCTGCTGCGACGCAACCGGCGAGCAGCCTTTCTGGGCCTGAACCTGACCTTCGTGATCGCCGACGTACTGGCCGGCCTGGCGCCCAACTGCCCCGCCAGGTTGGGCGCCTGTGCCCCCTCGGAATTGGCATCCGAGTGGACGATACGACGCGGTGGCCGGCCGGAGCGCAGTTGCCTCGCCTCCTCCCAGCCGTCGTCGCGGCGGGATGACGGGGGGCCTGTCGAGCGAGGGGATGCGCGGCGACCGCCACGACCCCGGCCAGGAATCCACGCCGTTCCGCAGACTCGGTTCCGTGCACGTGCTGACTGGAGAGGCCGACCAGCCAGGGCGGAGACCCGAGAGCGGCGGCGGCACTCGCCAGTGTGGCCGTGTTGTACGAGGCGATGCCCCGGATCTCCGCCTGGGCAACGTTGGTTGAGGCATCCCACATGCGCCGGCGAGCTGACGCTGCGTCAGTCCAATCGCCTTGCGCGAGCCGGATGACGCGTCCGTAGTCCCCGATGCGGGATGCCTCCCGACGGCGGCCGTCCGAGATCGACGGTGACCGGGTTGCCTCTGCCCGGTGCTGTCGAACCGGGCCTCGCCCTGGCTGGGCGGCCTCTGCCGTGGGAGGGCCCGCGGTTGACACGCTCGCGGTGGGAGCGGCCGGTTTCCTCATGCCCGACGCCATCGTGCGGGCTGAGGCCGAGCGGCGGCGAGCCGCCGACTCCTCGACCCGGCGCGGTTGAACGCGCTGGAGACCAGCTGCCGCAGGCGCGCATGATCCGGGGATCGGAGTACAACAGGTGGCTGTGGAATTCGCGGGCCGCTCCCGGCGGGAGACGCCTGGCGAACGCCCCGTGCTCCGGGCCCGGTCTGCCGATGCGCGGATCGGTCAGCAGCGCCCGGGCCTCCTCGTGCCCCGTCACGAGCCATGCCGGCGTGCCATGCGGCAAGTTGATCCGATGTGCGGGTCCACATCGGGGCGGTGTCGCTTACACCGCATGCCGGGTGCCCGGTGCCGGCCATCGCCGAGGTGAACGGGTCCTCGCCCGTCACTTCCTCGGGCACCGCAGAGTCGTCTGCGCCATCACTTCGGGGCGGGCGGCACCGGGCCCCGTACGTCGCCTCGGTGCCGCGTGGACGACCGGCGGGGCTACGGAGCGCCGGGCGGGAGGCCCGTGTCGTACTTGTCGAGGAGTTCGAGCATGCGGGCGTCGATCCGTTCCGGTCCCCAGGGCTGGACCTGGACGCCGGGCTGTGGTTCGTCGCCGCCCTCGACGAACAGGCCTTCCGCGCCGCCGGGGGTGTAGACGAAGAGCAGCCGGGCGGGCTGGATGCCGGCGTTGACGAAGCGGTGCGTCGTGCCGCGCGGTATGAAGACGACGTCTCCGGTGCCCGCGGTGAACGTCTTCTCGCCGTTGAGGAAGTCCAGCTCGCCGGAGACCAGGTAGAAGGTCTCGTCCGTCCTGGCATGCACGTGCGGTGCCGGACCGCCGCCCGGAGGGACGGTCGCCTCGACGAGTCCGATCGCGCCGTTCGTCTGCTCACCCCGGAGCCGTGTCGCGTAGATGTCGCCGTTGAACCAGGTCGTGACGGCCTCCTGGGGAGGCAGGTGCAGCCCGCCTTCGGACGGCCGGACTGCCTGCGGCTGGATGGGGACATGGAAACTCATGCGCGAGAACTCCTGATGGACGGCGTGCAGGCAGAGGCGCCTGCCACGGAAGGATCACCGGATGTGTGGGCGGGCGTCGCCCGCATACGCAGCACGCTAGGTGCCGGGCGCCGGCGGGCGGTTGAACGAGAGTGCCGTCCCGATGGAACGCCAGTGCCATCGCGTGCCGCCGTGCCCGCACGCCGTAAGGCCTCCGCGGTGCTAAAGTCCGGTCTCTTGAAGGGTCAACCAATATCTGGTCGACACAACTCGCCGCACCGGCCCCGCGCTTGGCGGAGGGACGATCACCGTGCACGCACCACTCGGTACAGCCCCTGAGGAGGGGCAGGTGCCCAGGACACGGAAGTACTCCGTCGACGTCACCGTGCCCGGCCAAGTCCCGGACGCGGTCGACCTGTTGCAGCGCCGTTGGGACGAGCAGGTGGGTGACGCGATCCCCATCCCTCCGTCCAGGCTCGTCATCGACAGCGACTACCGCATCCGTATCCACCACTCCAAGGTGGCGGACGCGGTCGTGGAGGACATCTCCAGCGAGTCCATCGTCGGCGGCACCGGAGGAGGCTTCAACCACCTCAACGACCGCGTGGTGGTGCACGTGGTGCGCCGGGGAAGCTGGCACTTCGCCCGGACGGACGGCCGCGGTGACACTGTGGTGGTGCCCGCGGGGCGGTTCGTCGTGCGCTACAACGACCCGTCGTGGGACTTCGGGATAGCTCCCCGTACGGCCTCCCAGGTGCTGATCCTGCCCGCCGGCGAACTGCGCGCCCTGATGGGCGACCGGCACCTGGGCGGTCAGGCCGATGCCGCGTCGCTCCGCATCCTGATGGCCCACGTCGACACGGTTTCCTCCGTACTGGACGACCTCTCACCGGTCGGCGTGCAGGCCGCCCGGAACGCCATGGTCGAGTTGGTCAAAGGCGTCCTCCAGGGTGAAGTCGACGCCGACGAACCGCAGTTCGCGGGCGCGCTGGCCGACGCCGCTCGGCGCATCGCGGATGGCATGCTCTCCGAGCCCGAGTTCTCTCCGCGGCTGCTGGCCCGCGAGTTGAACGTCTCTCCACGTACGCTGTACCGCGCCTTCGCCGCCCAGGGTGAGCCGCTGATGGCGTACGTACGGCGACGGCGCGTGGAGCGGGCCCTGCAGGACCTCACGGCGCCGGGCTCGCGGCTCAGCGTCACCGAGGCCGCCGCCCGCTGGGCCTTCGCCGACACCAGCCACTTCGTCCGTGCCTGCAGGAGGCGGTACGGGCAGACCCCCTCGCAGTACGCCGACGCGCGCCGGGCTCCGTTCGGCCGCGACCTGGATCGATGACCGCCAGGTATCGGACCCTGCCGAATCGATCATTGTTCGCCCAGCTCACATGCGGTGGTCTGGAGGGGTCGGCGGTCGTTCGTCCGGGCATCGACGATGCGAACAACGGAGATGGCAGTGGGTCAGCTCGATGACAGGGTCGCGGTCGTGACGGGTGGCAGCAAGGGCATCGGATTCTCCTCCGCCCTGTGCTTCGCCGAGGAGGGCGCCTACGTCTGCGTCACCGGCCGCGGCAGGGTGGAGGCGGTGGCGACCACCGAGATGAGGGCCTGTTCGGACTTGCCATGGACTTCGAGGTCTTCCTCGCCAGCCGCATGCGCGAGCACCACGAGAACACCCTGGACCTGCGGCAGGCCGTCGTCCACGGCGTCACCCGCAGGGGCCGCGTCGTCGGTGCCCCCGCGCTCGTCATCGCTGCGGTCTTCGCCGGGTTCATCTTCAACGAGGACCCGGTCGTCAAGTCCATTGGCCTCGCGCTCGCCGTCGGCGTCCTCATCGACGCGTTCGTCGTCCGCGTGACGCCCGTCCCCGCCGCGACGGGCCGCCTCGGGTACCGCGCCTGGACCCTGTCGCGCCGGCGCGATCGCGCTCTGCCCGACGTCGACATCGAGGGTGCCTACCTCCCCGATCACACGGAGAAGAAGGACTCCGAGCGGAGCGCGGTGCCGGAGGGTGAGACCTCTGCCGCCGGGAGCCGAAGCCGCACGGTCTGAGGTCAGTTCCCCAATGAGCAGACCAAGTTGAAGTGCGTCTATGTGGCGATCATGTCCCTTGGTTCCCGTCGGCCGTCGCCACCGACCAGCCGATGAGGGCGCCGCGTAGCGCGGCCACCAGGCGGGTGGCGGCCTCGTCCTCGGTGTGGCCGCTCTTGATGAGGTCGAGGATGTCGCGGGGGTCGAACAGGGCGTTCCACAGGAACAGGGCCTCGTCGCCCAGGTCGACGAGGCCGAGTTCCTCGGTGGTCTGACGCAGCGGCTCGGCGAGCGCCTCGGCCTGCGGGGTGAGATAGCCGGTGTTCTCGCGCAGCCGCTCCAGGTATCCGCGGTGCGAGCGCATCTGCGCCATCGCCCCACCGTGTTCGAGGACGAGCGACACCCAGCAGCGCGACACCGCTTCGAGTCTCGCCATGCCCCGGGTGGTCTGCGCCGCGCTGAAGTCCCGTAGTTCGGAGCCGACTTGGGCCCGGAACGCGTGCAGGATGTCCTCGACGGAGGAGAAGTGCCGGTACGCCGTGGCGGTCGACACCTCGGCCTGCTTGGCGATCTCGGCCAGGCTCACGGGTGTCGGCGAGTTCTCGAACAGCAGCGCGGCGGCCTTGATGAGGTACTTGCGGTTGCGTTCGGTGTCACTGCGCATGGGTCGGCTCCCCGGTTGCCTGCGGTACGGCGTTCACTGAATGACCGAGAGCCCGTACGCCAGCCGGCGGACGCCCTCGGTGATGGATTCCGGGCTGGCAGCGTACGACAGCCTCAGGTGCCCCTCGCCCCGGGCGCCGAACTCGCTCCCCGGCCGCACCGCGACGCCGTGCGTGCGCAACGCGGCTACGACCTCCACGGCGGGCAAGTCGACGTCGTAGCGCGGGAATTGGTAGAACGCGCCCTCGGGCGCGCTGAGTGTGAGGCCCGGGATCTTGGCGAGTTCCGTGCGCATGAGGGCGCCGCGTTCCTCGTAGGCGGACCGCATCCTGGCGATGTCGGCGTCGCATGTCTGTACGGCGACGAGGGCGGCGTCCTGGATGAACGTGTTCACGGAGCCGTTGAAGGTGTTGTGGACGCGCGCGGCCGCCTGGATGAGGGGTGCGGGGCCCCAGAGGTAGCCGACGCGCCAGCCGGTCATCGCGTAGCTCTTGGAGAAGGTCTGGCAGTAGACCGTACGGTCGCGCAGTCCGTCGACGGAGAGCGCCGAGGTGAAGGGGCGGCCGGTGTAGTCGAGGTCGGCGTACGCCTCGTCGGAGATGACGATCGTGGACGTGCCGTCCAACAGGTCGGCGAGGGCGTCGAGTTCGGCGCGGCTGTGCACGATGCCGGTCGGGTTGCTCGGGTTGCAGAACACGAAGAGCTTCGCGCCGTCGAGGGCGTCGGCGAGCCGGTCGAGGTCCCAGTGCAGGTCCGGCGCGAGCGGGACGGGGACGACGGTGCCTCCGGCCATGCTGACCAGGTCGGCGTAGAGGGAGTAGGTGGGGTCCGGGATGACCACCTTGTCGCCGGGGTCGACGACGCCGAGGATCGACGCGGCGAGGCCGGCGGTGCCGCCCTGGGTGATGAGGATGTCGGCGGCGGAGACCGGGGTACCGGCGATGCCGTGCAGCTTCTCGGCGAGTGCCTCGCGCAGGTCCGGTTCGCCGAGCAGGGGGGAGTAGTGGGTGCGGCCGGCGCGGAGCGAGGCGGCGGCGGCCTCGGTCACCTGCCGGGGCGTGTCGAAGTCGGGTTCGCCCATGGCGAGGGAGACGAGGTCGCCCCGGGACTGCGGCTGCTGCGTCCGGCGGGAGGCGGCGACGATCCGGGCGACGGCCTCGGCGGTGGCGAACCGGGGCGGGTGCGTGGAGACGGTGGACGGCATGCGGCTCCTTCTGGAAGCGAGGTGCTGGGAGCGGGTGCTCGAAGTAGGGGTCAGGGCTGGGGTGTTGCGTCAGCGGGGGCGCCCGCCCAGCGGCTGATCTCGAGGTCGGCGGAGGTGTCCCGCTGCCGCGTCGGGGCGACGACGATCTCCTGGAGGACGACGCGCTGGGGGAGGGCGACGGCGAGGCGGACGGCCTCGGCCACGTCCTCCGGCTGGACCATGTGGGCGCGTTCCTCCGCGGCCGGCGGCCGTGCGCGGTTGTCGAGGATGGGGGTGTCCGCTTCACCGGGCAGCACGGTGATGGCCCGCAGACCCTGGTTGCGGAAGGTGTTGTGAAGGAACGTCATGAAGTTGCGCACCCCGGCCTTCGCCGCGCCGTAGGCCGCGCCGCCGAGCAGGTTGGGGTTGACTGCGGCGAGCGACGAGACGGTGACGATGGTTCCGGTGTCGCGGCCGAGCATGTCGGGGAGCACGGCCTGGGTGAGCTGGAAGACGGCAGTGAGGTTCACGTCGAGGACCTGGCGCCACTCGTCGTGCGGAAGCCACTGCGGATTGAGAACCGTCGATGCGCTGCCCGCGTTGTTGACGAGGATGTCGACCGGGCCGAGGTCGGCGTGGACCCGGTCGAGGACGCGCGTCACGTCGTCCGGCCGGGTGATGTCCGCGGCGAGGGCGAGGGCGGTTCCGCCTTCCGCGCGGATGGTGGCCTCGACCTGGTCGAGCACCTCCTGTCTGCGGCCGAGGAGTACGACGGTGGCGCCGTCCCGGGCCAGCAGCCGCGCGGTCTCCAGTCCCATACCGCTGCCGGCTCCTGTGATGAGCGCGATCCTGCGGGCCGAGGTCGTCACCGATTCTCCTCCGTGATCAACATGTTTGATGTGAGATTCAGATTCTAAATGAGAATAGCTTCTCATTTAGTGGTGGGGCAAGGGCGCCATGAATCCGACGGCGGCGAACGCCTCCGCGACGGCGTGCTCCAACGCAGACACCTCCGCCTCGCACCGCGCGAGCCGACGGATCGCGCTGTCACGGTCGGTCCAGCGGAACCGCAGCCGCTGCCCCGGTCCCGCCTGCCCGAGCAGCGGGAGGGACGCCCGTGAGGCGACGCCGACGATCGGATAGCCCGCCGTGAGGCTCCTGTATCTGCCGAGCACGATGAGTTCGTCGGCGTGCGGAATCTGCAGTGCCCCGACGGGAACCCCGTGCGACACGATCTCGGCGTCTGTGTCCGGGTGAAGCACCGGGCCGTCCAGGCGCAGCCCGACGTGGTTGGAGCGGGGAGTGACGACGTACTCCGCCTCCTCGATCACCTCGCGGATGCCGGGGATCGCGTGGACACCGTGGCTCGCGACGACATCGACGAGCCAGGGACCTTCGTCGAAGCGGAGGACGGGGACGGGCAGCCGGAACAACGGCGGCTCGAAGAACCGGCGTTGGAACCCTCGGAACTCCGTCTCCAGCAGTACGCGCGAGCCCCGGGCGACGAGCTGCCCGAATCCCATCCGGGCGTCCGGGGCGGCGCTGCCCAGCAGGGTCTTCGCGGCGAGCGTGCCGTTCACGGCAAGGTACGTGCGAGTACCCCGACCGACCTCGGCGCGGACCCGTACCTCCTGGCCGGCCGGCACCACCAAAGGCGACCAACTCCCCACGGGAGCCCCGCCGATGGTGACCCGCGCGGACGCACCCGTCACGGCGAGCAGGACGTCGGTGTCGGGGACGAAGGCCAGTTCGCCGCCGAGGTTCTCGATCAGTGTCGCGCCGCGCGGGTTGCCCGCGAGCAGGTTCGCGACGAGCGCCGAGTGCTGGTCGGCCGCGCCACCGGTGGGAACGCCGCGCCGCTCCGTGTCACGGCGGCCGAGGTCCTGGAACGTCGTGGTCCATCCGGTGCGGGTGAATTCGAGCGCCACGCTCTTCATCGCCACGGTCCTCATGGGGACACCTCCACCGGCAGCAGGAAACCGGCGTCCAGCGCCGCCGCCTCGTCCCGTGTGACGGGTACGAAACGCACGACGTCGCCGGTGCCGAACGAGACGGGATCCGGGCGGGAGATGTCGACGACGGTGTGCGGAGTCCGCCCCACCACACGCCAGCCGGTCGGGCCGGGGAACGGCTGGATGATCGCGTTGTCCCCGGCGACCATGATCGCTCCGGGGGCGACGTCCGTCCGCGGCTCGGCCCGCCGACGCACCGGCCTCGGCAGTACGAGCCCGTCCATCATCGGAGCCATCGCCGCGCCCAACAGGGCGATCGTGAAAGTGGACTTGGCGATCGCCTCGACCAACTCGTCAGGTTCCAGGCCCACTTCCTCGGCGACGGACACCAGATCGGGACCGGTCTCCTCGTCGAAGACGACCGGGACGGCGAACTCCCGTACCGTACGGGGGAGTTCAGGACCGTCGCCCGGCGCCCATCGAGCCAGCAGCCGAACCGCGTACTCCACGTGCTCCAGTGCGGTCCGCAGCGGATCGAACTCGATGAGCAGCGACTCCAGACCGGAGACGACGTCGAGCACACCGTGGGGGCGGTGCTCCAGGAACCGGTCGCGGAAGGCGACGATCGCGGACCTGCGGATCGCCTGTTCGGCGTGAGGAACGGTCACCATCACCGCCGAGTCCCCGAAGGGTTCGACGGCGACGGTACCGAACGGTGCGGTGGTCATCGGCTGGCTCCCGCGCGCTGCCCTCAACGGGCGAGCGCGACCTCGGCCTTCTCCTTCAGTATGTCCCGCAGGCCCGCGACGCGAACTCCCGCCTTGTCGAGCGCGGCCCGCAGCGCGAGGCCGTTCTGCAGGACGGTCGGGTGGTCTCCGTGCAGGAGCAGTACGTCGGCGTCGTGCCCGAGCGGTACGACGTTGCCGTCGACCGAACGCACGGTGCCCTCCTGCACGACCTGCGCGGAGCGCTCGCCGATGAGCTCGGGGTCGTGGATCAGGCCCCCTTCGTGCGACCGGGAGACCGGCATGCCGTCGTCGCCGTAACCGCGGTCGGCCAGGAACACGTACCCGACCTCAAGACCGCGCTTGCGCGACTCCTCGGCGAGCAGGCCGCGTTGACAGATCACGACGTAGTCCTTGTTGTACGCGGCGACCGCGTCCGTGATGGCACGCGCGTGCTTGGCGTCGGTTTGCGCGATCGAGCCCATGCGGCCGTGCGGCGCCACGTGCGTGATCGTCCCGCCGTGCACCCGCGCGAAGGCGTCGAGCGCGCCGAGCTGGTAGAGGACGTCGGTGCGGATCTCCTCCTCCGACGCCTCGATGAGCCGGCGGCCGAACCCGACGAGGTCGGGGTAGCCGGGGTGCGCGCCGAGTTCGATGCCGCGCTCGACGCAGTCCGCGACCGTCTGGTCCATGACGCGCGGGTCACCGGCGTGGAAGCCGCAGGCGATGTTCGACGCGGTGACGAGGCCGAGCAGGGCGTTGTCGTCGCCGATCGTGTAGTTGCCGAAGCTCTCGCCGAGGTCGGCGACGACGGCTACCGAGTTGATTCCCATGGTGTCTCCCAGGTGGTGGCGGCTCAGTGGGATGCCAGCGGACGGCCCTTGGTCTCCCGTACGAACTTGATGCTGACCAGAGTGATCAGGGCCGTGATGATGGAGGCGAAGGCCGGGATCAGATTGGACCCGGTCGCGTCGATGAGCTCGGTCATCAGCAGCGGAGCGCTGCCGCCGAAGATGATCGTCGAGATGCTGAACCCGATGCTGTAGGCGGAGTAGCGCACGGTGGTCGGGAACATCTCGGCGAGCACGGTGTGCACCACGGCCGCGTGCCCGGAGAAGGCGATCGCGAGCACCGTGGTGCCGATACAGGCAAGCCCGAACTGGCCGGTGGTGATGAGCAGGAACATCGGGTACGAGACCACGGCCATCGCGACGGCCGAGAACACCAGCACGGGTTTACGGCCGACACGGTCCGACAGCCGTGCCATGAGCGGGATACAGAGGGCGATCGCGACCAGGCTGACCGCGGTGACGGTGAGCGCCCGCAGCATGGAGAAGTTGTGGTCGCCGAGCGAGGTCTTGAGATAGGTCGGCATGTAGACGAACAGCAGGTAGTAACCAGGGCCGTTGAGCGCCGGAAGGAAGATCGTGAGCACGATCGCCTTCAGGTGCCGCGGGGAGGTGAACGCGTCCTTCAGCGGGTTGCGTACGACGGTCCGCTGCTCACGCAGCGCCTTGAAGTGCGGGGTCTCCTCCAGCTGGCGGCGGATGTAGAAGCCGACGTAGCCGAGCGGGACGGCGACGAGGAAGGGGACCCGCCAGGCCCAGGAAGCCATCGCGTCGTCGCCGAGTGTCGAGATCAGGATGGCCGAGAAGGCGCTGCCGACCATGAGGGCGATGAACGAGCCGACGGCGATGAAACTCATCATGTAGTTGCGGCGCGAGTCCGGGGCGTACTCGCCGACGAACGACATGGCGCCCGCCACCTCGCCGCCGGCCGAGAAGCCCTGCAGCACCCGGAGCGCGACCAGCAGCACGGGCGCGGCGACGCCGATCGCTTCGTGGGAGGGGATGAGACCGATCGCCGCCGTGGCGGCGGAGATGAGCACCAGAAGGGTGGCCAGCAGCTTCTTCCGCCCGAGCCGGTCGCCCAGGTATCCGCAGATGACGCTGCCGAACGGCCGCGCGATGAAGCTGACCAGGAAGCCGACGTTGGTGAGGAAGAGCCCTCCGGCTTCCGCTCCGCCCATGATGTTGATCGCGAGATAGGTGACGAGCAGGCCGTAGATGCCGTAGTCGTACCACTCGACGAAGGAGCCCACGGCTCCGGCGACGGTGGCCTTGCGGACGACCTTGTCGTCCACGCTGGCCACACCGACGGCGGCCGCGTCGAACGGATCCGACGCTGCCTCGGGCCGATCTGACGTGGTGTCGAGCCGATCTGACGCTGTCATGCGTTCACCTTCGGTCGTGGACCCTGGGGACGGTGTCCTGAACAAGTCGTACGTCGGTGTCGTCGGGAGATGCGTGGGCCCGCTCGCGCCAGGGGGGTACACATTACGGAGCGCGGCTCAGGGGCGTATCCGAGCCAAGGTGCGACTCGAATCTCGAATGAGAATAGATTCGCATTCTTGGGCGGTCAAGGATCTGGATTGCCGCCAGGTAAATCCTGCGCTTCGTGCGTGATTCGACTTCTGGGCGCCTGGACCTCGGTGGAGCGGCCGTCGGCCTCCGCCTCCGTGTCGCCCCTCTGGCCCGCTCTTGCCCTCGCGGCGCGGATGGATGCAGACTGGCTCGCGAAACGCGAAACCTTTCGCATTTTCTAGTTCTGAGCGGGAGACTGTGATGACCCAGGACAACGTGCGAGTGGCCCCTGCCTGGGACCGCCCCGACCGGCAACTCCTCCAGCGGTTCCGCGAGCACTCCGTGGCCAATCTCGGCGATGCCCTGGACCGGCTGAACATCGTGGACGGCGGGATCGCCCCGATCTGGAACGGGGCGAGGGCGGTCGGCGCCGCGCTGCCGGTGCTCGCCGTCGCCGGCGACAACAAGGCCGTGATCGCCGCGCTCGACCACATCCGCCCCGGGGACATCCTGGTCATCAACGCCCTCGGCTACGACGGCCGCGCCGTCATCGGCGACAACCTCGCCCAGCGGTTCGACGTCTTCGGCGCTGTGGGTGCGGTCGTCGACGGCTATGTGCGCGACGGCGCGATCATCGAGAAGCTCGGCGTGCCCGTCTTCGCACGGGGACTCACGCCCGCCGGCCCCTTCAAGAACGGACCGGGCACGATCGGCGAGCCCGTCGCCCTCGGCGGCGTCGTGGTGAACCCCGGCGACATCGTCGTCGCCGACGGCGACGGCGTCATCGTCATCCCGCCGCATCGCGCCGAGGAGGCGCTGACAGCGGTCGAGGCGATCGTCGCCCGGGAGGCCGACCTCGACGCCGAGGTCGTGGCACTGCGCAGCCGACTCGCCTGATGGGAACCGAAGAGCGAACCCCCGGCAGGCTCCGGGTCGCGGTCGCCGCGCCACTGTCCGAGGAGAACTGCGCGCGCGTCCTCGCGCTGGAACCACGGATCGACCTCGTCGTCGACCAGGCCCTGCTCCCGCCGATGCGCTGGCCCGCCGACTTCGCCGGTGACCCGACCTGGCACCGCACACCCGAACAACAACGTGCCTACGAAGCGGCGCTCGACTCGGCCGACGCGCTCTACGGCATCCCCGACGTGGACCCCGCCGCCCTGGCACGGACGGTCCGCGCCAACCGGCGGCTGCGCTGGGTGCACACGATGGCCGCGGGCGGCGGCAGCCAGGTCAAGGCCGCGCACCTCACCGCCGACGAACTCGACCGGGTCCTGTTCACCACCTCCGCCGGAGTGCACGGTGGGCCGCTCGCGGAGTTCGCCGTCTTCGGTGTGCTCGGGGGAGCGAAGGGTCTTCCTCGCCTGATGCGCGGGCAACGGGATCACGAGTGGGGTGGCCGCTGGACGATGGGGCAGGTGAGCGAGCAGACCGTCCTGGTGCTCGGTCTCGGCGGCATCGGCCGGGTCGTCGCCCGGAAGCTGGACGCGCTGGGCGCAAGGGTCATCGGAACGAGTAGGCGCGGTACGGGAGTTGAGGGGGTCCATGAGGTCGTGCCGCTCGACCGTATCGTCGAGGTGGCTTCGACGGTGGACGCCGTCGTGAACACCCTCCCCGGCACCTCGGCGACCGAGCATCTGCTCGACAAGCGGTTCTTTGACGCCCTGCGGCCCGGTGCGACCCTCGTGAACGTCGGCCGCGGAAGCGTCGTCGACGAGGCTGCCCTCATCGAGGCACTGGACTCCGGCCGGGTCGGCTTCGCCGCGCTGGACGTCTTCGAGACGGAACCGCTGCCGACCCACAGCCCGCTCTGGGACCACGACCACGTGCTGGTGAGCCCCCACACCGCCGCGCTCAGCACCGCGGAGGACCGCCTCATCGCCGAACTCTTCGCCGCCAACGCCACGCGGTTCCTCGACGGCGAGAGCCCGCTCAACCGTGTGAACACCGTCGAGTTCTACTGATCGGTCAAGCGGCCGGTGCGGGCCGGTGTTGTTGTCACCGGCTTCTCAGTTGGGAGCCGTGGCCTTGTCGGTGGATGTGCCGGCCGCGGTGGCGCGACCGCCGGCCGGGCGCAGCGGGTTCGGTCGGCGCAGGTGGCGCAGGGTCACGGCGCTGACGAGTGCGGTGGCCAGCAGCGCGCCGCAGTACACGGTGATGCCGTGCCATGCGGTCGAGGAGTAGGCCAGGCCGCCCAGGGAGCCGCCGATGGCACTGCCCAGGTAATAGAGGAAGAGGTAGACCGCCGAGCCCTGGACGCCCATCGCGGCGGAGCGGGCGGCGACCCAGCCGCTGGCGACCGCATGGGCCGCGAAGAAGCCGATGGTGAAGACGACCAGTCCGACGATGACCGTGACCAGGTTGGGGACCAGCATGGTGGCGAGGCCGGCCAGCGCTGTGACGAGCGCGGGCCACAGGACGCGGCCGCGCCCGTGGCGGTCGACGAGCCGCCCCGCCGTGGTGGAGGAGAAGGAACCGGCGAGGTAGGCCACGAACAGCAGTCCCGCCGCGGTCTGGGAGAGCTCGAAGGGCGCGGCGATCAGCCGGAATCCGAGGTAGTTGTACACGGTGACGAACGCGGCCATGGCCATGAAGCCGATGACGTACAGGCGCAGCAGGCCGCTGTCGGGCAGGGCTCGGGTGATGCCCGCCGCCAGGGTGCGGGCCTGGGGTTCGCGGCGTACGAAGCGCACGGAGGGCGGGACCGACATACGGAAGAAGACGGCTGCGGCGGCGGCCACGATGCCGACCCCGCCCAGGGCCCAGCGCCAGCTTCCGGTGACCTCCAGGATGCCGTCGGCGATCAGCCGGCCGGCCATTCCGCCGATGCCGTTGCCGGCGACGTACAGGCCCATCGCGTGTCCGAGCGATCCCGGGTGCACCTCCTCGGACAGGTAGGACATGGCGGTCGCCTGGAGACCGGCCAGGGCCAGGCCCTCCAGTGCGCGGATGACCAGCAGGGTCGTGAAGTTCGGCGCGAAGGCCGAGGCGATGCCCAGGACCGCGGCCGAGGACAGCGACAGCGACATCATCGCGGTGCGGCTCCACGCGTCGGACAGGACGGTCAGCGGCACGACGGCCACGGCCATGGCGGCGGTGGACACCGAGATGGTCAGTGAGACCGCGGCGGGCGACAGGCGCAGGTCGGTGGAGAGGGCCGGCAGGAGTGCCTGGACGCAGTACAGCGTCATGAAGGTCGTGATCCCGGCGGCCAGCAGTGCCAGGGTGGCCCTTCGGAACCCCGAACCGCCCCGCACATGAGCGGCTGGGAGAGCGTCGCTGTCAGTCACCCGAGCGACGCTAGAACGTCCGCAGGCATGCGTCCAATGCATGGAACTGCTCCTATCATTCCATCCATGGAACAGTCGTTCAGTGGTGCTGCGCCGGTCCGCTCTGATCGCCTGGCTCCGCTGGCGGGGCTGTGTCCGGACCTTGTCCGCTTCGCGGCCGTGGCCCGGCTGGAGCATCTGACCGGCGCCGCCGACGAGTTGGGCGTGCCCCAGTCCACGGTCAGCCGCAGCGTCGCCCGGGTGGAGGCGGCGGTCGGCACACCCCTGTTCGACCGCGAAAGGCGCGGCCTACGGCTGAACCGGCCCGGCCGCGCCTTCCTCGTCCGCGTCCAGCGAGGACTGGGGGAGTTCGCCGCGGGCTACGAGGAACTGCGCCGGATCACCGACTCTCCCGGCGCGATCTCCTTCGGCTTCCTGCCCGCTCTGGGCAGTGCTCCGGTGCCGCTGCTCGTCAAGTGGTTCCGCGAGGAACACCCCGGCGTCCGGTTCGACTTCGTCCAGGACAGCGCCGCGAACCTGCTGGAACACCTGCGCGACGCGGAGGTGGACCTCTGTCTGACGTCCCCGCTGCCCGACGAACCCGGCATCACCGTCCGGCCCCTCGTCCACGAGCCCCTGCGGCTGGCCGTCCCCGCCGGGCACCGGCTGGCCGGGCGCGGCTCGGTGCGAGTGGCCGAAGCGGAGTCGGAGCACTTCGTGATGGCGAGTCCCGGCTACGGTCTGCACGATCTGGTGACGGCCCTGTGCGAGTCGGCCGGCTTCACCCCGAACGCCGCCTTCCACGGCTCGGAGATCGCCACCATCCGCGGCTTTGTCGCGGCCGGACTCGGCGTGGCCGTTCTGCCACCCTCACCCGAGGAGACCCCCGGCATCACCGAGCTGCCGCTGGAGGATTCCGACGCCTTCCGGACCATCGGCCTCATCCAAGCCGGAGCCCGCACCCCCAGCCCCGTCGCCGTCGAATTCGCGAACCTGATCGCCCAACGCGCCCAGGACTGCTTCCCGCACTCCCGCCCCGCGGACGGTACCGGTGACCTGGGCACGCAGAGTTGGTTGGGACAACCTTGACGGTTGTGCGAGGCAGCTCTGCATGATGTCCGCACGGCAGCTGACCGGGATCCGATCGAGGGGATCCATATGGTCCGGACGAAATCCTGGCCGGCCGCCGGCGACCGACCTTGTCGGCTCCAAGATCCCCGACTGTGAGGATGCGGGAGGCACTGCTCGTGAGTCAGAGCAGACTCAGGCCGGTCCGGCAGGGGACCGGTCCGGCCTGGCGGGTCATCGCTGCGTCAACGAGTGACCATGAGCTTGCGGACGCCGTAGTTGGTGCCGGTGAAGTCCATGGGGACCTCCTCCAGCGGCGTGGCGAGTCGCAGGTTCGGAAAGCGCTGGAAGAGCTTGGGCAGGACGGTCTTCAGCTCGGCGCGGGCGACGTTCTGACCGAGGCAGGCGTGGACGCCGTAACCGAAGCCGATGTGGCGGATCATCTTGCGGTCGATGTCCAGGGCGTCGGGGTCCTGGAAGGCGCGGGGGTCGCGGTTGGCGGCGTTCATCGCGACCACGACCAGCTCGCCCTGCTTGATGTGGGCTCCGCCGATCTCCAGGTCTTCCTTGGCCACCCGGCCCAGGCCGAACTGGACGATGGTCAGGTAGCGCATCAGCTCCTCGATCGCGGTGCCGATCTTCCCGGGGTGCTCCGTCAGCTCCCGGCGTTGCTCGTCATGCGTGAGCAGGGTGAGTGTGGACAGACCCATCATGGCGGCCGTGGTGTCGTGGCCGGCGAACAGCAACAGCACGCCGAGACCGATGAGTTGACGCTCCGTCAGTACGGCATCGTCACCGTCGGCCCTGTTGATGAGTTCGGCGAGGATGCCGTCGGTGGCGCCGGTGCGGCGCTTGTCGCCGACCAGCCCGGTGATGTAGTCGATCAGCCAGTGGGCGCCCTTGTCGCGCACCTCGCGGCTCTTGCCCATGTCCATCAGGTCCACGGTGGCCTCGTGGAAACCGTCCCGGTCCGCGTAGGGCACGCCGAGCAGTTCGCAGATCACCAGGCAGGGGATGGGCAGTGCCATGGCCTGGACGAAGTCGAAGGTCTCCGGCCCCGCGGCGATGGCATCCAGGCGCTCGTCGACGATCTTGTCGATGTAGGGCTGAAGCTTGTTCTGTACGGCCTTCGGGGTGAAGCGTCCAGTGAGCAGCCGGCGGTAGGCGCCGTGCTCGGGCTCGTCCATCATCACGAACCCCGCGTCGAACGGCGCGCTCTCCCCGGCCTCGTCGACCTCCCCCTCGGGGGTGTCGTGACGTGGGCGTCGCGCGCTCATCCGCGGATCGCTGAAGACCTGGCTGCCCTCCTCGAAGCGGGTGACGATCCAGCCGCTCGAACCATTGGGGAAGCGCACCTTGACGATGGGCTGGTCCTCGCGCAGCCGGGTGTATTCAGCGGGAGGGTCGAGGGGGTTGTGCGGGCTGCGAGCGACGGGCTGGTCGATGAGGGGCTCGGTCATTTCTGCTCCTGGGCGGTGGGGGAGGGGGAAGCGGTGTGCGCGTCGATGGCGGCCGTGACGCCCGCCTGGGTGGCGGTGGCCTTGCACCAGCCGGTGTAGACGGCCAGATGCAGTACGGCCTCCCGCAACTGGTCAGGCGTCAGTTCGTCGTTGACCAGGCCGCCGGCTGCGATGATCTGGACGAGTTCCGGGCGGCCGACGGTGGCCGCGACGCCGAGAGTGAGCAGTCGACGGTCGCGTACGGACAGGCCCTCGCGGCTCCAGACCTGGGCGAAGAGATAGTCGACGGTCTCGTCGGTGAAGGGATCACTGCTGCCCTGGACCGCCGTACTGAAGCCGGGTCCGTAGACCGCGTCCATCATCTCCAGACCGCGCTGATGGAGATCGTCGCCGGACGGCCGGCGAGGCTCGTCCAGGGTCAGTTCCAGTGTCTGGCGGGCCCGGGTGCGAACCACTTCCACGAGTGGGACGTCGACGCCGAGTGTGCCGGCCAGGTCGCGGGCGGCGTCGAGGTCCTTGGTCATCAGCGGCTCGATCTGCCGGCCGACGGCGTCGGGCAGTGTGCCGTCGGGGCCGTGCAGGCGCAGCAGTTGCAGCAGGGTGCGGCCCTCGGGATCCGCGGTGTCGATCACCTCCGCGAGCCGGGCCGGATCCACCCCTGCGGCGCGTGCCAGTTCAGCGGCTTCGGCGACGGTGCGCCAGCTGCCGTAGGTGATGACGTTGCGGGAGATCTTGGTGGCCATTCCGGCGCCGAGCGGGCCGCAGTGCACGACCTTCTTGGCCCAGTCGTCCAGCACGGGCAGCGCCGTCTCGACGGTGGCCCGCTCTCCGCCGACGATGGCGACCATGCCGTTCTCGGCGGCCTTGTCGCCAGGCGTCACCCCGCAGTCGAGGAAGCCCACGCCGTGCCGGGCGCAAAGGTTCCCCAGTTCGTGCACGACCGGCAGGGCGACGGTCGCCAGCAGGACGACGACGAGCCCCGGATGCGCGGCCGAGAGCAGTCCCTTCTCTCCGCCGATCACCTCGCGCGCCTGGTCCGCGTCGACGACCGCGACCATGACCACGTCGCTGGCCCCGGCCACGTCGGCGGGACAACCCAGGGGGTCCGGGACACCGTCCAGGTCCGACGACGCGTCAGGCCGGATGTCGTAGACGGCCGGAACGCGGCCGTTGCGGGCCATGCTGACGGCCACACCGCCACCGATCATGCCGAGACCCACCACGCCGGCCCGGAGATCCTGACTGACTGTCATGCCGCACTCCTCGCTTCGAGTTGGGCCGCATCCGCGACCTGCGCGCGGTAACCCCGGAGGGCCCGCGTCATGTTGACGCCGACCGCGGCACAGACGCGGCCGTGTCTGCCGTACAGGGCGATCAGCCTGCGGTCGGCGATGCTGCCCTCGACGATCCGGACCTCGTCCGCGTCCCGGGTACGGCCGTAGATCTGGATCCTGAGGTCGTACTGGTCGGTCCAGACGTACGGGACCGTCTCGAAGGGGGTCGCGTGCTCGGGCCCTGCCAGCACATTGCGGGCCACGGCCAGGCCCTGCTCGGCGGCGTTCGTACGGTGCTCGATGCGTGCCGGCTCACCGGTGTGCGGGTGCGGCCACGCGGCGACGTCGCCGGCCGCCCAGACACCGGAGCCGGCGTGGAGCGTGGCGTCGCACAGGACTCCGCCGGAGACCGGGACGCCGCTGCCGGCGAGCCATTCGACGTTGGGCTGCGCGCCGATGCCGACCAGCACGGCGTCCGCGGTGACGGTGTCGCCGTCGACGAGACGAACCCCGGTGGCCCGTCCGTCGGCCGCGAGGACCTGGTCGACCAGGACACCGGTTCGCACGCGTACGCCGTGTTCGAGGTGGACGGCGCGAAGCATGGCGCCCAGGTCGTCACCGAGTGCGTCGCCCATGGGCTGGGCCGTGTCGGTGACCAGGGTGACCTCACAGCCCAGACCGCGGGCCACGGCGGCGGCCTCGGCGCCGATGAAGCCGCCCCCGACGACCACCAGGTGGGGCTTCGCGGCCAGCTCCTCGCGCAGCGCGAAGGCATCCTCCAGGGTGCGCAGGACATGCACCCCGCCCATCCCCTCGGTACCGCGCAGGCGGCGCGCCCTGGTGCCGGTGGCCACGACGAGAGCGTCGTACGAGACACGGTTGCCGTCGCTCAGCACGACCTCGGCGGTGTCGGTGTCGAGGGCGACGGCGGGGGTGCCGAGCCGCACGTCCAGATCGAGGTTCTCGATGGCGTCGGATGCGCGCAGTTGGAGCCGGTCGGCCTCCCACGCGCCGGACAGCACCTGTTTCGACAGCGGCGGCCGGTCGTAGGGAAGGTGGGCTTCCTCGCCGATGAGTGTCAGCCGACCGGTGTAGCCCTCGCGCCGTAGTCCCTCGACGACGCCGAGGCCGGCCGCGGAAGCGCCCACAACGACGATCCGGGACGGAGCACCGGGCCTCACCGCTGTACCGCGATAGCGGCGGCCGGGCAGACCGCCGCGGCCTGACGCACGTTCTCGTACTCCTCGGTCGGCGGGTCGGAGTCGAGCAGCAGCACGATGCCGTCCTCGTCCCGCTGGTCGAAGACCTCCGGAGCTGCCAGGACGCACTGGCCGGCACCGCAGCACTTGTCGAAATCGATGGAAATTTGCATATGGGTCCACCTCCGTCAAGCCCCTTGGGGGCGACGTGAGTTAGGTGTCGAGAGGTAGTTGCCTCAGTAACCTAACTAAGTTCAGCGTGGACTGTACTCCTGGGTGAGGGGAGCGGCAACCGATGCCTGGAGGTGAGTTCGAGGGATGGCTTTACGTGATCGGCAGGTGCCGCGACAGGTGCGCGCGCCGGCGAAAATATGCGCTGGTCTGGCCGAACTGCGTCGTTGGCCCTACTGCTGTGGTGGTGAGAGGAGGTCCCTGATCTGGCGTGAAGCCTCTGAATCCGGGGGAGCGGAGGGGAAGTGGGGGGAGGTGCCGGGCGTGCCCGTGACAAGCGAGTCGACCACCCCGTCCGCCAGGTGCAGTGTCAGGGTTTCGGACGACTCGTCATGGTAGAGGCTGTGATGCAGCGCCACTGTGCCGTGCAGCGCGGCCCACAGGGTCTGCGCCGCCTGCTCGACCGGCAGGGACAAGGCATAGCCGGACTCCAGGCATCCGCGAAGCGCCGTGCGGAAGCTGGCCGACACGTGTCGGGCGGGGTGGCCGTTGATCCTGGAGGGTTCCACCGCGGGCTGGCGCACTTCGAACATCAGCCGGTAGTGGCCTGGGTTGCTCATCGCGAACAGGCAGTAGGCGTGCGCCTGCGCCCGCAGTCGTTCCCGGGGATCATCGCCGGCATCGGCACCCGCACGGGTCATCTGCGCGACGAGCTCGTCGTACCTGTCGGCCAGAGCTGCCCAGACCAGTTCCGTCTTGTCGGCGAAGTGCAGGTAGATGCTCGGAGCCGAGATCCCCACCTCCTTGGCGACCGCGCGCATGGTCAGCTGGTCAGCACTGCCCCACTCCGCGAGCAGGTGCTGGACCCCGGCCACGATCTCCCGGCGCAGCTGCGCGCCCTGGCCGCGCCGGCTGCGCGCCCGTCCGTTCCCCGCCCCGGTGCCCGCCGACGCTGTCCCCATCACTCGCCCTTCCTTCAGGCTCCACCCTAACCAGCCGAAACGCCGAGTCCGACTGGTGACGTCATGGTGGGGTTGGCGGCAGGGTCCGTTGCATGGTCGATTCTGTCCGGGTTCATCCGGTGAGGCCGAGGGCGGTCAGGGAGCGGCGGCAGTCGCGGGCGGTGTGACGTAGCG